>JAEDJP010000083.1 GCA_016296285.1 Bacilli bacterium | reverse complement strand
AGGACCAGTTCTCGGGGTCGAAATTGAGGAAGAGCGCGCCGGAATTCGGAAGCTCAAGCAAGTTGATGCGGGCTTCGAAATTCGAGTAGTCGTATTCGCGGATCAATTGGCCGCGAGCGCCATAGGCACCGGTCATGTTGATCGTGACGGCACCGCGATCGTTGAGACGACGGCCGTAGAATTCCTGACCCCAAGCAGGTTCGTAGTTGGCGGTGGGATCCGCGGCATCAATCGGGGTGTCGTATTTCGCGTATTGGGCATAAGCCGCGTGAACCGCTTCGTTGAAGGCGGCGATGACCACATCGAATTCGGAAACCTTGGTCTTGGTATCGATTTCGGCAAGAGCTTCGTCCCGAAGGTTCGTGATCGTCTCCTGGAGGACCGTCGGGAAGTCGGCGGGGTTGGTTTGGTTGATGATCGCTTTCGCCGCGGCGATTTGCTCCGCGGAAGCCGGATCTTCCGGAACTTCCTTGTAGGTGCCGTCGGTGAAATCGGTCACCGTGACGGTGCCGCCAGCGTTCGAGGCGCCGACGACGTGCATGTAGGCCTTGCCTTCGGAGTCGATTGGCATATCGTCGTTCTTAAGATAGGTGACGACAGAAGCATAGCCGGTATCCGGGTCTTTAACGTAATTGGCGTTGCTGCCCCAGAACGAAGAGCCGAAGACCTCGGTGATGGTGACTTTCCACCAAGAATAAGAGGTGTGTTCGAATTTGACGTTGAATCCATCGTTTTCGAGAGCATTCAAGACCATGCTGCTCGCGACGCCGAAGCCGTTAGCGGCATCATCTCTCGGAGAGACGCGGGCGATCGAAGGTTCGTTGTAGTCGTGCGAAGGACCGACCTGCAAGCGCGTTTGGCCACTATAGAGGGAATGCCACAGCGTGAAGGTCGGCTTTGACCAAGCAAAGCCCTCGTTTTGAGAGAAGTAGAAACCGGCGGCCGAGGTGGTTGCGCCATCGTTTTTGAAAGTGAAGGTCAAGCCATCGAGCGTAACTTTCTCAGCGAGCCTCATTTCGGCGCTGTAAGCGTGAAGATTGCTGATTTTCACGCCGCCTTCGACTTCGGTGGCGGAAAGCTGGCCGGCATCGCCGTTCGAGACGACCCAGCCCGAGGCTGCGTTCGAAACTTTCTTCGCGCCGACTTTTGTGATCGACGGGGTGCTTTCGACTCCCGCAACGCCACAAGAGGAGGAAATGATGCCTGCGGCGAGGAAAGATGCTGCAAACACCATGGTAGGAATCAGGAATTTTTTCTTCATTATGTCTCCTTCCTGGAAACCAAACCAATAGAAAGAGCCGGGACAATGACGCCTCATTTCCACATGGTTCAGTTGTTGTATGAAAAAATTATAGAATGGGCGGGCGCCTTAACAATCGATTTTTGTTTTCTTGAACAACATTCAAAATCGAGCAACAAAACGAGCATTTATGAGCACAAAACGTCATATAGATAATTGTTGCGCCTGCAGGCCCGTCATGCCGAAATACCGATAAACCCATCATTGGAACCCCTTACACATGCAAATTGGCCTTGCAAAACCGAAAAAGGGAAGCAATCAGCGCTTCCCATTTTGTTATGCTCATTTCAAAAGATGAAAAACGATTGAATTTTGCGGTTCGACGTTACGCCAAAGCGATCGAGAGGACGTCGGAAAGGGTCGACAACACATAGTCCGCGTCCGGGTCTTTGATTGCATCCCCGATGGCAGCGGCAACGAAGCCGCCTCTTTTGGCAGCCTCGATTCCAGCGAAGGCGTCTTCGACGACGATGCAGGAAGAAGGTTCCAGCCCAAGCTTTTTCGCGGCGACCAGGAAAACCTCCGGATCTGGTTTGCTGTGGTGAATGTCGTTCCCATCCGCGATGGCGTCAAATACGTCGATGATCCCGAGGTTCGTCAGGATCGTCTTCGTGTTTTTCGAGCTGGACCCAATCGCGATTCGCACCCCTTTTTCTTTGAGGGTATGCAATGTCTTTAAAACATTGGGATCCAAATCCGCGGGGGTCATCTGTTTCAAATAGCCGCGATAAAGCTCGTTTTTGTAATCCGCGAGGGAGGCTTTTTCTTCTTCGCTATAGGAGCGGGTGGCTTTCCGCAAGATAATCTCAAGGGATGCCATGCGCGAAACGCCGCGCAAAAGATTGTTCGTCTCGCGGTCGAAAGGAATCCCCTCTTTGTCCGCGAGGGCTTTCCACGCGAGATAATGGAATTCGTCCGTGGAGCAGATGACTCCATCCAAATCGAAAATGACGCCTTGAACCATTTTTGTTCTCTCCTTAAAGAATCGTTTTGAGGTGTTCCGCAAGTCGTTCGCCGTTTTCTTGATGGGCGACTTTCCCAGGATGCCCGTCCGCGCCGAGGTTATCCCCGTCAAAGGCGAGGGCGCTGATTTGCCCGGGGTAATCCGCGTTGATGTCGCGCCACACGGCATCGATTCCATAGACCAGATCCCGGTTGAGCGATGTCATCATGTTGTAGCAGATGACGACGGGCGCCTTGGGATTGGTCGCAAGCATCGCCCGGATCAAGGAGATGTAATGCTCGACGAACAAGGCTTTGGCGCTTTCTTTTTCTTCCGTCGTCATGAGGGTGTTGTACTTCGTGTTGTCGTTGGTCCCGAGATTGATGACGAAGAGGTCCGATGGATGAGCGGCGATATCGTATTTTTTCGTTCCGTCCACCGTGTCGTAGACATCCATCATGCTGAAACCATTCGAGACGAACGGGGAGACGGCGATCGCGATGCCGGAATAGGAAACAAGCGAGGCTTCATACCCGATTCCATCCGCGGCAATCGCGGCATACGTGTAGCGAGAATCCTCCGTGGCCATCGAGAAGGTCTCGCGATTGCTTTCCGCGAGCACCCCATAGCCGCAGGTGATGGAATCCCCGAAAAACTCGATTCTCTTTTTCCGCGGGCTTTCGATCAAATGGGCTTCCGCGTCGCGAACCGTGATTGATTTGAGCAGCAAAGAGGAGAACTGCCCTTCGTTTGCCTTCTTCACCTCGATGAGATGACGGCCTTGAGGCGCGGAGAGGGCGACTTCAATATTTTGAGTCCCTTTCCCGAGCTCTTTTTTCTCGACGAATACGTCATCAAGATAAACGTTGATGAATTGGTTTTCGTATGGTGAGGCGATTTGGCTCGCAAACGAAAGGACCAAAGCGAATTCCTCGTTCCCGTTTTCAACCTCAAGGGCAAAACCCGCCTCGGAGTAGGCGAAATAGAGGCCGTTCGTCTCGGCAAGGCAACGCCCGAGGGGGCGGACGTGTTCTTCGTTCGTCACGTCGATGACATCGATTTTCGTGGTTTTCATACTTTCGGAAGACGGGGGCGAAACGGGTTCGGAAGAAGAGGCGCTCGGCTCGGGGTTTGAACACGCAGTTAACCCGAAAAGAACGGACAAGAGCAAGAGGGAAGGAACGCGTTTCATGATTGGACTCCTTTTCCCGAATACTACGCCTCTTTCAGGATGAAAAGAACGTTTGAGCGAATAATTGAGCGGTGCGCATGCTCTCTTTCGCAACGAGGAGAGCCTCGGTATGGTAAAATCGGCGCATGAGCAAGGCGGATAGCAGAACCGAAGGGAAGGGCGCCAGCAGGATCTTTTGGCTGTTCCTTTATTTGCTGTGCCTCTATCTCGCGGTGAATGCCATCCCTTTCGCCCGGTTCATCCCGTCCGAGAACCTTTGTTTCGGTTTGTCCCTCGCCCTGAAAGCCCTGTTGCTTGGATATGGCGTCTGGGAATGCGCCCGCCCCAAGAATCGGGGTTTGTTTTTCTTCCGAGGCCTTGGAATCAAGGACCTCCTGTGGTTGCCCCTTCTGATCCCTTGCGTAAGCAACCTTCTTTATGCCACCTTCTTTTCCGGAAACTTCACTCCCGCTTCAGATGGAACAAAAGCGGCTTTGGGATTCGTGGATGACCTGGTGGTCGCCGGAATCGAAGAAATCCTCTTCCGTGGCATCTTATTCACGTTCTTCCATACCCTTTTCCAAGATAAAAAGAACGGGGGCGTCTATGCGATTTTGCTCTCAAGCGTCGCGTTTGGGGCCATTCATCTCGTCAACATCTTCTCCAATCCGCCCCTCGCGGTCCTCGCGCAGGTCGCCTATTCGTTCTTGCTCGGCCTCGTCCTTTCCCTTGTCTATACCGGGTCCGGAAATTTCGTTCTCCCCGTTCTTGGGCACTTCCTTTTCAACGCCTTGAACGACACGGTGCCCTCGGCGTTTTTGTTCTAGTCCATGGACACCACCTATTACCTTTTCAGCGCCATCCTCGGGGCTTTTGGATTGCTCTATGCCACGGGAATCACTATCGTAATGACGAAAAGGAAACCGCATGTATCCTGAAATCTTCGGCATCATCGACACCTATTCGGTCATGATCCTCATCGGGGTCATCTTTTGCCTTTGGTTCTTGAGCCTCTATCTCAAAAAGAAAAAATACCCAAAGCAGGCCATCTACGGGATTGAGTTGAATGCCGTCGTCGCCATCCTCGTCGGGGTCGTCACGGGTCTCCTTTTCCAGAATCTCTACGATTTCATCGATAAAGGCGATGCCTATACGTGGACGTGGGCGATGACGTTCTATGGGGGGCTCATCGGAGGGGTGGTCTCGTTTTTGGTCGGGTATTTCGCCGTGTTGAGACGTAAATACTTCCCGATGGTCAAAGAGCTTCTCGTCATCGCGCCAAGCTGCATCACGATTGCCCATGGCCTCGGGCGGATCGGATGCTTTCTGGCTGGGTGCTGCTATGGCAAAGAAACCGATGCCTGGTATGGCGTCCAGTTCCCCGGCATGGACCACAAAGTGATCCCCGTGAACCTTTTCGAGGCGATTGTCCTGATTGCCCTTTCCCTTGTTTTGCTGTTCCTCGCATTAAAGGAAAAAGGCCTCTTCAATTTCGGGATTTATATGGTCGTCTATGGCGTGTGGCGCTTTGTCGCGGAGATGTGGCGCGGAGACCATCGGGGCGCATTCGTCGGAAACCTTTCCCCGTCCCAGTTCTGGTCCATCGTCCTCTTCGTCGGGGGCCTTGCCTATTTCGTCGTCATGGGCATCTTGCTTGCCAAAGGCAAAGCCCCGAAGCCCACGGACCACGTCGCGTCATAACGCTTTCGTGTAAACGCCAATCGATTCGAATTCAACGCCGATGTTGTAAGTGCCCGGCACCTCGAACCCGAAATTCATCCCGCCGATCGCGAGATCCTCGAATTTCGTTTCGCCGAGATACCCCCGCTCAATCGCGAGGTCATAGGCTTGGCGAACGATGTCCATGAGCTCAAGCCTTGCGGTCACTTTCTGGCGAGGAACCGGTTGCTTATTGCCGTTGCTCGAAAGGAAGTTGGCGCTGCCGGGAGAATAGATGAACGAGGAGGTGCCCCCGTCATGTGCGGCATAAAGGGTCGTTTCCGTGCCCGAGGTGCGATTGTCCCACAGGTTGAGCCCAAACCAGATGTAGTTCCCGTAATTCGGGCTGCTCGGGTTGCGGTTTTGGACCGTAATATACCAAACGAGTTGGGCGGCGTGGAGATTCGGGTTGGCTTGCCCGTTCATGTGGTCTTCGAACTTTTTA
>JAEDJP010000082.1 GCA_016296285.1 Bacilli bacterium | reverse complement strand
TCTTGCGGTTCATCTCGATGCCAGCCTTCTTGAGGCCGCCCATGAAGACGGAGTAGCTGATGCCGTTGATGCGGCAAGCGGCGTTGATGCGCTTGATCCAGAGCTTACGATAGTCCCTCTTGACGAGACGACGGGAATTGTAAGCGTAACGGAGCGAGTGGCAAACTTGCTCTTTGGCGGTCTTGAAGAGAAGATGCTTGCTGCCGAAGTAACCTTTGGCGGCCTTCAGGACCTTTTTGCGACGGGCACGGGTAACGGTGCCACCTTTGACTCTAGCCATTGTTCTTTCTTCCTCCTATTACTTGACGAGCATGAAGCGGATGCGCTTGTAGTCGGTCTTGTCGATCATGCCCGCGCGGCGGAGCTGACGGGATTGCTTCGCGGTCTTGTAGGGGGCGTGGTGCCCTTTGTAGGCGTGAACGTATTTGAGCTTACCGGTACCGGTGACTTTCACCCTCTTGCTCAAGGAGCGGCTGCTTTTCATCTTTGGCATAGTAGAGATTCTCCTTCCTTACTTCTTGTTGCCTTTCGGTGCGACGATGCAGGAATAGCATTTTCCATCCCAGCTCGGCTTTTTCTCGATGGCGATCGGGGTTTCCTCGGTCGTCAGGCATTCGACGAAACGGGTCATGAGGTCCTCGCCGATTTCCTTGTGGGCCATTTCGCGGCCTTTGAGGATGACGCGGACGTTGACTTTGTTTCCATCGCTTAAGAACCCGCGTCCTTGCTTGGCCTTGGTTTGGAGATCGTGCTCCCCGATGACGATGTGGAGCTGGATTTCCTTGAGTTCCGAGGCAGCGGCTTTGGACTTGCGCTTGTTCTCCTTGTCGGCTTTTTCCTTCTCGTAACGGTACTTGCCGTAGTTCAGGATCTTGCAGACGGGCGGATTGGCTTGGGGAGCGACGCAGAAGAGGTCGAGGTCGTAAGACTGGGCGATTTCATTGGCCCGGCGGGACGACATGCGGCCGAGATTGTCTCCATTCGGCCCGATGACCTGGACTTCCGGATAGCGGATGTTCTCGTTGATCGGATCGAAGCGCTTTTGCGGGCGGCGTTCCCTTTGTTGGTTGTAGTAAGCGATGTGGTGTTTCCTCCAATGTTATCAATAAAAGCCGGAGCGCAATGGATCCGGCTTCTGAAGCTAAGGTAGTTTCAGTAGTGCTTGGCCAACGTCCCGAGGGAGTCTGGCGAATCGCCGGAAGCGATTGCTTTCTACATTTATCGACGGCTGTTATTTTACGCATTGCGCGCAAGGGCGCAAGCGGAAATTTCGGTTTTCCGCTCAAAATCGGAGATTGCTTACTTTTGCCCCGCGAAAATCGACGCTTCCTCCCGAAGGAAAGAGAGAATCGCTTCGTTTCCTTTTTGGAGTTTCTTCGGGAAACGGTAGCCCTTTCCCTTTCCCGAGACGTGCCCGAGGCCACGTGGCCCGTAATAGAGGTCCGGGTTTCCTTTCGATAACGCGAGCATGAAACTCGTCGCCGCGCTTTCGGGGCCATGGAGGAACAACTTGAAAAGGGAGCCGACAAACGCCGCGAAAACCTTGGGATAGCCCTTGGTGAAAAGAGGGGTGAAGGTGACCCCAGGATGGGCGATCAGGATTTTGACGTTCCCCTTCTCCTCGTCCCTCAAGGCCATCGCGTAACCGTGGATTGCCCGTTTGGAAATCGCGTAACGCTTGAGTTTCGAAGGATGGAAATCCTTGTTCAGAAGACGCGGATCGAAACGGTGCCAAGTCGCCGAAAGGGAGGAAGCGAACGCAACCTCGACTTCATGAGGTAATTCCTTGAAATAGGGAAGAAGAAGCTCGTCGAGATATGCGGTCCCGAAGAAATTCGTCCCGCCCGTGATCTCGAAACCGTCCTCGGTGAGACCGTCTTTCGGACGGAAAACGCCGGCGTTATGGACAAAACCATCGATGTCGAGGCGGCTTTCGACGATTCCCCGAACGAAAGATTCGATGCTTTCCTTGCTTGCAAGATCGAGGATGCGGACCGCGATATCCGCGCCCGAAATGTCCGCTTCGATCGAGGCTTTCGCCGCGAGCCCCCGGCTCTCGTTGCGGCAGGCGATGATGACGCGCGCCCCAAGGAAAGCGAGTTCCTTGCAAAGCGCCTTCCCGATTCCCGAGTTGCCGCCCGTGACGACGAAGGTCTTGCCTTCGAAGCGCGTGCGGTCAAGCGAAGAAAGATAGCGGAGAAGCGACGATTTCATGGCTAATATTCTAGAGAACAACGAAGAAGAAGAGCAAGGGAAGAAGACTTATGTTAGAATGGTCCGGCTATGGATTCCTCATTTCGTTTTTTGTTTCCCTTAATCGGCCTCTTGCTTTCTTCTTGCGCGGGAGGGAATCCCGTTTCTTCGGAATCGCCTGCCGAGCCTAGCAGCTCTCAGGAAGAACTGCCTTCTTCGAAAGAAGAATCTTCAAAGGAATCTTCTTCGGCTGAGGAAGACAAAGATTCTTCCTTGTC
This sequence comes from Bacilli bacterium, assembly GCA_016296285.1. GTDB lineage: Bacteria > Bacillota_I > Bacilli_A > RFN20 > CAG-826 > Alloenteromonas. The sequence goes on along the minus strand of JAEDJP010000082.1, from coordinate 3,243 downwards.
TTCCGACGAGCAAGAGCCTTCCTCCTCCAGCGAAGAACCCGAACCATCCTCCTCTTCGAAAGAAGAACTTCAGCGCCTCGAGATCGTCTTCGGGGACGTTTCCTATTCCGGGTCGGACACCTTCGACGCGGATTGCTATGAGGTTCTCGGCGGGGAGGCGAGCCTCGCAAGCGTCGCGAGCTGCTTCTCTTCGGGAAAGGGAAGCGCCGTACGCGTCGGAAGCAACAAAAACATCGGCCATCTCGGCTTTTCCTTCCAAGAACCCCTCTCCTTGCGTTCCGTTTCCGTTTACTCGTTTCGCTATGGGAACGCCTCCTATTCTTTCTCCCTTGAATGCGCGGGGAAGAGTTTCGACTCCCCCGTTCTTTCAAACGCGGAGCTGGAAGCCGAACCCGCCTTCTTGCTTTCTCTGGATGAGGAGGTCTCCTCGCTTACCATCCGCGGGGCCAGCCGTTTCAACCTCTCGCGCCTCGTCTTCGAGATCGGGTCCTCGGAACTTCCCGTCCCCTCGTCTTCGGAATCCTCGTCCTTTGAAGAAACCTCCTCGAGCGAGGAATCTTCTTCCCGCGAGGAATCCTCCCTCCCCGTCGAGGGACTTGACCCTTATTACGACACCGTCGATTTCACCCTCACGGGCGCGGCTTTGAAGTCCGCTCTCTCGACGCGAATCTCCTCCCCTTACGTGGACAAAGGCTACGATTTCGCTTATGAGGCTTATTTGAGCACCGACGTCGGGGAGAATGGCAAGATCATCGACATGTATTCCTCCTGCTCCTTCGACCCGGAAAGCGATCACCAAGGCGCCCCGGGAAAGGGGAATTACAACGCGGAAGGGCAGATGTTCAACCGCGAGCATACGATCCCCCAAAGCGTCTTTTCCTCTCGCGCCCCGATGAAAAGCGACCTCCATCACCTCCTCCCGACGGATGCTTACGTCAACAACCGCCGCTCGAATTATCCTCACGGCTACGTGAATTCCCCGGTCTACACCTCGACCAACGGCACCATCGTCGGTTCCTCCGCGGCCAGCAAGAACCACGGCTATTCGGGAAACGCATGCGAGGTGCCGGACCAATACAAAGGCGACATCGCCCGCATCTATTTCTATTTCGTCACACGCTATCAAAATAACCTTTCTTCCTGGGGCGATTACGCCGCCTTTTCCAAGAACACGTATCCGTCCCTCAGCTCTTGGGCGATCGAAACGTACCTTGAATGGAACGACCGCGATCCCATTTCCGAGAAGGAAAGAAAAAGGAACGAAGCGGTGGCCTCGTTCCAAGGGAATCGGAATCCGTTCGTCGACGTGCCGGGCTTAGGGCACCGGATTTGGGACGAATGCCTGTAACAAGGAAGAAGATTCCTGGGGGCCAAGCCCGTTGAGGATCGCGTCTTGGGAAAGGGCGATCATGCAGACGAGGAAGGCGACGGCGAACAAGAACGTGCAAGCCAAGGCGATGGAAGAAAGCGTCTTGGCTTTTTCCTTGCTCCAGGAATAGGCGGGCAAGAAGAGGAAGGAAAGCGCGGAGAAAACGACGGCAAGGATCGAAAGATACGTCTTGTCGTTTGCGTATGTTTCCTTCATCCAAAGGGAACCGAAAAGGGCGTAGACGAAAACCCCGAGGGGCACGAGGACGTAGGAAACGATGCGAATGACGCGGTTGTCCTTGCATCGCCTCATCGACCCAAGGACGTAACCAGCGACGTAAAGAAGAAAGCCCAAAAAGGCAAGGACGATCTCAATTCTCATGGCTCACCTTTCGATAACGTTGGTTGCGGTCGGTCGGGGTCAGGGGATTGGCCATCTCGATGAGGCCAGCTTCGAGGGCGGGGTGGAGATAGTTCTTGGAAAGGCCAAGGCGCGAGGTGAGCCCGAGGATCCCTAGGAGCTCGACGGCGCTGTAGAAGCGGCCATCCTCCATCTTAGAGACGAGCTTGCGGGCAAGGGGCGTGCCTTCGTTTTTGCGGCGCATGCCTTTCCTTTGGGCGCTTAGGATCGCGCGTTCGACGAGACGAAGGGCCGCCAAGACGAAGGGGGCGGTGTCCGCGGTCTCGACGGAGCGGCGATAGGCTTCATCAAGCTCCTCGGCTTTTTGGGCGAACAAGGAAATGAGGGGGACGTTCGCGAATTCGGCCGCGTAGGAAACAAGGACCGCCTTCATGAGGTAGAGAGCGAGGGTCTTCGTGTATTTCGAGAACGGCTGGATGGCCATGATCTCGAAATAGAAGAGGGCGGCAAGGAGGATCGGATGCCTTTCCTTTCCCGATTTCGCGAAGGAATAGAACCCCTTGAGCATCGGGAGGATTTTCGCGTGCAAGGGAATCGGGTAGGGGAAAGACTCAACGCGGCGCGACATGCGGAAGGGGACGCCGTCTGGGAAGATGGCCGCGCCGAATTCGTCGATGAAGTCGATGTCGTAGGGATTGACGCGCGGCATCCTGGCGTAAAGGCGCATGAGGGCCGAGGCTTCCGGGAGGCCTTGGATGTCCTCCCCGCGTTTCAGGGCGCGGGCTTGGGAAGGGGTGAACGTGACGCCTTCGAGGAGGAAGGAAGCCTTCACTTCCTGATAAAGGGTCTCGGGATCCATACGAAAGGCCGGGGAAAGGGAAAGCCTGCCGGCTTCGAAGGCGATGTTGCAGGCGGAAGAGAGAATCTCGTTGTTGATGGTGACCGCCGCCTGATACGGTGCTATTTGTTTTGCCATGGATATATTTTAGCCTAGTTCGGAAGAAAGAAAAGGCATAACCTGCATATTTTGCTCTATATAGAACCTGAAACCAAGGAACCTCCATTTCCCCGCTGGCTGGCCCATTTCATCCCTTGACGGTCCACCCTTCTCGGGCTACATTTTTCGGGATGGAATATTGCTATCAAATCTACGAGACGGATATCGGGATGCTGACCCTCGTGAGCAACGGGGAAAGCATCGTCACGGTGCACTTCGGGGAAGGCCACCTGCAGGGCTGCCGGTTCGAGGAAGACCCCCTTCTCATGGAGGCGATCTTCGAGATCAACCAATACCTCTTCGGCCAACGGAAGACGTTCGATTTCCCAATCGATCCCATGGGCAACGAGCAAGAAGTGAAACTCTATCACTACATCCGCGAGACGATTCCTTACGGTAAGCTCACCAATTACGACAAACTCTCGGCAGAACTCGGCATTCCCGCGCAAGACATCGAGGCAATGCTCGAGACGAATTCCTGCCCCATCGTGGTGCCGTGCCACCGCGTGATCCGCGC
>JAEDJP010000081.1 GCA_016296285.1 Bacilli bacterium | reverse complement strand
TTCTGGAAACGGGCAACCCGTCAACGAGTATCAGAAAGGCGTTCGTGGGGAGGATTACGTTACTTTCTTTTTCAAGGTCACCAATACAGGAAAGACTCCTCTTCAAGTGTATTTGAATTCCGGAACTGGCATTGTCGCCTCCACATCCGGAGAAACGGGCAATAATGAAGCTGCCGCAAAATACATGCGTGTGGCAATCAACGAAACCAAGGAAGATACTTCGAAAACTGGTTATGCGAAATTCGAATTGCCCGCCGTTTCGAAAACCTGGTTGATCGAGAATCAATTTGGAGACACTGACAGTTATTTGGCCCATAAAGAGAGTCTTGATCCCGATGAAAGGGCAGAAGTCACTTCTTTGCCGACTGATGACTCTCTGGTTCATTTCACGAGCGCTCTTGGGGAAGTGAACACTTCTAATTACTCTGAAAAGGGAAGCCAAATGCTTGGAAGGTTGGATGAGGATGGCGGTACGACCCCCACCCGTTATTTCACCGTTTCCGTTTGGCTCGAAGGAACGAAATCCGACGACGACGATTTCGATTTAGCCGCAGGCGGATCCGTCGATATCAACATTGATTTGACTGCCATTCAGGTCGCCTAATCTCATTCATCATCCAACCATTTAGGGGGAGGCCTGTCCTCCCCCTTATTCATCAAATTCGACACGGACGTCATCCGGGAAAGGAGGGGACACTCGCATGAAAACGGAAAAAGTGGTTTTCGCCGGCATCGTCGGCATGCTCGTCGCGAGCTTTGCCGCCTCCGCGGTCGCGACCCTCGCGTGGGTTTCGACGGCTAGGAACACCCTCTCGTCCCTCTCGGGGGTCCGCCTCGAATCGGAGAAAGGCACTCTCGTCGGCCATATCCACGCCTTCGGGACCGCCTCCACGATTGACGAGGAAGACCCGGATTACGTCTATGGCCAAAACGAGACCCTCAAGATCGATTCCGTGGCTCGTGATATCAGCAGCAAGGACGGCCTTCGGTTCCTCAAGCCGAACTGGGTGTCCACGGAAGGCTTCGTCCTCGAAAGCGTCGATGACGTCACGGGGAAACCCAAGCACTACTCGGAATTCCTCGTGGAGCTCTCCAATCCCGGAAACGGCCCGTTATCGATCTTCCTTGGCAAGGACACGGACATCGTCCCAAGCGCGGATAACGATGGATCCCGTGCCTTCGCCTCTTGGGCGCGGGTGGCTCTTAACCAATATGCCGCCTCCGACCCCTTGCACCCAAGCCGCGCCGAGGTCCTCGGCGCCACCCATCTGCTCACCTTCGAACGGAAGGATCCCCTTGGGACGGCCATCAAGGAACATAACGATTCCTATCTTGCCTCGAGTTCCATCGTAGGAGGCCTCGACATCGGGCATTACGGCCCAAGCGACCCCCACCATTTCATCGAGGATTTCGAGGAAGTGACCAAGGACACCCCGAAGGAACACGACCAATATCTCTTCGATCTTAACGCGGGAGAGACCCGTTACCTCTACGGGACCTTGTGGCTCGAAGGAACCGAGACGTTCCTCCAAGACCAAGCGGACGGGGGCACCATCGACCTCACGTTATCCTTCCGCGCGACCGACGCGTAATAACCGTTCTCCATTCATGTTAAGCCCGGGCGAAATCCGGGCTTTTCTTTTGCATGCTTCCACGCGCGACAAAAGGGGCAAGGCGTAGTAAAATAAGGCCAATTCACCAAGGAGAACATCACCATGGAACAGCATCGCTTGTCCAAGGGCCCTTTGCTTGGCCTAGACGGCAACCTTCTCGAGGCGGGATACGCGACGGATTTGGTCAAGGACTATGACCGTTCCGCGATCAAGGGCCTCAAGTCCCGCATCAAGGAATGGGACTATTATTACATCGGCAACAAGCGCTTCGGCATCGCCCTCACGATCGCCGACAATTCCTACATGGCGATGGCCTCGATCTCGGTCTTGACTTATGAAGGCATCCCCTCCTGCATCACCAAATCCCCGATGAAGTGGTTCACCTTCGGCAAAACCAACCTCCCTTCCTCGAGCAAGGAGGGCGACGTCCGCATCGAAGGCAAGGGGTATCGCCTTTCCTTCGTTCTCGAAGGCAAGAAACGCCGCCTGCAGGCGGAGATGAAGGATTTCATCAGGAAAGGCGATACCTTCCATTGCGACATCGTCCTCACCCCCACGATGGACGACACGATGGTCATCGCGACCCCGTTCCACAAGAAAGGGCATTTCTATTACAACCAGAAGATCAACTGCCTGAAGGCGGTTGGCTATGCCCGCCTTGGGGAGAAGACCTTCGACCTCGGGGAAGACACCTATGCCGTCCTTGATTGGGGCAGGGGCGTATGGACCTACAAGAACACGTGGTACTGGGCAAGTTTGAGCGCCGAGCTTGACGGCAAGCCCTTCGGCTTCAATCTCGGATACGGCTTCGGGGATACCTCAAAAGCGAGCGAGAACATGGTGTTCTTCGAAGGCAAGGCCCATAAGCTCGACGACGTAAGGATGGACATCCCGATCGCCGCAAACGGGGGCGATGATTACATGGCCCCTTGGAAATTCCGTTCCTCGAGCGGGGACATCGACATGGATTTCGTGCCCGTCTACCGCCGCCATAGCGACACCAACGCCTTGCTCATCCGCTCGAACCAGAACCAGGTGTTCGGCCTCTATTCGGGCAAAATCGTCCTCGAGGGCAAGGAAATCGCCTTCAAGGATTTGCCGGGCTTCGCCGAGAAAGTCTACAACCGGTGGTAAGAGATTCTTGACAAGAACCACCTATCGGTCGTACTTTTTAGGAAACCAAACCATATAAAACGCGTTTCGGAGGATTCTTTCATGCCTATGCGCTCCCCTGCCACCTTCCACGGGAACAAAGTCCCGCGGCTCACCAAGTTCCTTTATCCGTTCTCGACGATCTTCCGGGATGCCTGCTTCGCCCTCGTCGGCAGCTTCTTGCTGCAATACGCGATGACAAGCGGCGTCCTCTCGAGCGACCCCGGGGTGTTCAAGGCCCAGTATGGCGTCATCACGATCGCCATGATGATCGCCCTTGTCTGGGATGGCATCAACGACCCCATCATGGGCTTCATCGTCGAGAAGTGCCACTTCAAATCCGGCAAATTCAAGCCATGGATCCTTCTCGGGGCCATCGGCAACACCATCGCGGTGCTCTGCATGTTCCTCATCCGCCCCACCTTCGCGGACGGGACCCCCAACGGCTGGGCCTTCGTCGGCTGCATGATCGCGTTCTATTTCCTTTGGGACCTGTTCTTCACGATGAACGACATCGGCTACTGGTCGATGCTCCCGAGCCTCTCAAGCGATGAGCGCGAGCGCGCCTCCCTCACGAGCCACGTCACCCTCTGCGCCTCCATCGGCGGCTTCGCGATGACCGCCGCGGCCATGCTCCTTCCCCAGCTCATCGCCGGCGTCTCCACCGCGATGATGTACGCCTTCCTCGCGATCGCGTGTTCCCTTCTCTTCCTCGCCTCCCAAGTCGCGGTGTTCCTTTTCTGCAAGGAACGCGCCCGCGACGAGGTGCCAAGCGAGAACGCCAAAACCGGCCTCCTCGACCTCTTCAAGGTGTTCTGGAAGAACAAGGAAGCCCGCGCCTCCATCATCGCGATGTTCCTTTATTACCTCGGCTCCGGCATCCTCACCGGCGGCATCGGCCTCAATTTCTTCTACATGAACACGGGCTATGGCTCCGGGCGCGGGGGCCTCGTCGCGACCATCATCTCCGTCATGTACGTCGCCGGGATGATCGCCGCCCAAAGCAGCTATCCCGCCCTCGCGAAGAAGCTGAAGCGCAAGACGATCCTCCGCATCTCCTTGCTCATCCAGCTCATCGGCTTCGCCGGGTTCCTCCTTTTCAGCGTCCCCCTCTTCGGGGAAACCCCCTTGGCCTCCAGCGCCTCGCCCTTGCCCCCGATGACGTCCATGGACTTCGGCTGGGCCTTCTCCGGGCTCATGTCGCTCAATTACGTGTTCCCCCTCGTGTTTTTCTTCGGGATGGGGTGGATGTACATGGCGATCCTCGTCTGCTTCCAGGACTCGATCGATTACAACGCCTACGTCGAGGGCGATCCCAAGGAATCCCTCATCTCGAGCTGGCGCCCCCTCACGGTCAAGCTCGGCAGCGCCCTTCTCCGCGGCTTCCAGTTCCTGATCTTCCTCATCGCCGGCGTGAACGGGGCCTATAGCCAGATCTCGAGCGCCGAAAGCGAATACAACATCGCGACCGCGACCGGGGGCGGCAAGGAAGGCAGTCCCGAATACGAAAACTACGTGAACGCGATCGCCGCGGCCGAGAGCAGCGTCACCGCTGCCAACATGCGCGTCTTCGGCATCGTCGTCGTCATCCTGCTCGTCGCCTCGATGGTCGGGGCCTATATCTCCATTGCCCATTTCTACCATCTCGACGAAGAAAGCCACGCGAAAATCGTCGCCGAGCTCGAAAAGCGCAAAAAGGAAATCCCTAGCAAAGAGGCTTGAGGTCCTCTTCGGTCAGCTTCTCTTTCACGTAAGGGCATTCCCCGCCGACGGAGACGTCGTAACGGGCGATGCCCTTTTCGTCATAATAGGCTTTGATGACCCTTCCCGGGATCGAGAAAAGGTCGCGGGTGATGATGCCGACGTCATCCCCGACCGCGTATTTCCCCGTGAAAGGCGGGGTGTCATTTTTCGCTTTCTTCTTGAAGGGCCACATGATGCCTTAACTAAAGCATGCCTGCGAAGTTCTTGCAAGGAGGAACCTGGAAGGCTTAAGAATGCGAGGGAAGCGGATTCGTTGCCCCGGGCCTATCCTTGATGAAATATCCCCCGTTTTTCTTCGCGCCCCGAAATTCGACGAAATCGCGGATTTTCCGTTTGAAGGAATTCTTCAAATCGAACGGAGTCGTATCGGGATAGTGGTCCGCGATGGATTCGAGGATCTGCTTGGCCCCGATTCCCGGATGGGTTTGGATGGAACGGAGGATCGCGAGATCCCGGGGGCTCAAATTCCGTCCTTCGAGAGCCATGGATTTATTTCTAGAGTCATTTCTAGAGTCATTTTCGGAGTCATCCCCGTTTCCCGAATAATTTTGGTTTGGCAAGGTCACCATGAAAAAGTTGCCGGTCGGGTTCCATTCCGGTTGACGCGGGAACCCTTCGTAGGCCTGAAGGATGCGCGGGATCCCCGTCCCGAAATTCTCGATGTAATGAAGTTTGTTGAGGATGTTGACCAGGGCGGGATTGCGATAGGTTTGCACGCCTTCCATGATCTGTTCCAAGGTTGCCTGGTAGATGCCCCCCGGATTCGTGATTCTCACCTTGTCGTCGAAAAACTCGATCTTGATGTTCGAACGAATGAAGTAGTTGCTATGGCAAAAGGCGTTGAGAATCGCCTCGCGCAAAGAGGACCCGGGATAGGAAACGGTTTCCTTTCGCTGCCAGGAGTCCGGCGAGATGATCGCGGAGACGTCGTTGAACGTCGCCGCGATGTCGAGGACGTTCTCGAGACATTTCAAAAGCGATCCCTTGAATTCCTTTTTCGTGATGAAATTCAAATGGCGATCGTATTTCGCGAGCTTGACGACGAGGTCCGATTGGTCAGAAAGGAGGAAAGCGAGATTCGTATACCGCCCGTCCTTGTTGATCATCCTCAAGGAACGGAGGCTCCTCTCTTCGTGGGGGATGTGATTCTCGTCGCAAAGGTCGTTGAAGAAACGAAACGTCAGATCCTGTTCTGCGGACACGTCTTCCTCGTAGCTGTATTTCCGGGAATCGAGGAGCATCAAGAGGATCTCGCTTTCGCTTGCCATGCGAGAGGAGGTCCCGATTCGGATAAAGACGCCGCTAGGCTTCGGACCCTTTTCCTTGAGGT
>JAEDJP010000006.1 GCA_016296285.1 Bacilli bacterium | reverse complement strand
ACATGAGGAGGCGGTCGAAGCCAATCCCGAATCCCGAATGGATGCATCCGCCCCATTTACGGAGGTTGAGATACCATTCAAGCCCTTTCTTGTTGCCGATTTTCTCCATCTTCTTTTCGAGGATCTCGTAACGTTCTTCCCTCTGGGAACCACCGATGATTTCCCCTTCGCCAGGAACGAGGCAATCGCAAGCGGCGACGGTCTTCCCGTCATCGTTTTCCCTCATATAGAAGGATTTGATTTCCTTCGGGTAATTGATGAGGAACATCGGTCCTTTGACCACTTCCTCGGTCAAATAACGTTCGTGCTCCGACTGAAGATCCATGCCCCATTCGATGTTGGGGTTTTCGAATTTGTGGCCGGATTTAACGGCATCCTGAAGGATTTTGATGCCTTCCGTGTATTCCATTTTCGTGAAGGGGGTGCTCAAAACGCGGTGCAGCTTATCCAAAAGGCCCGGGGAGATCATGCGATCGAAGAATTCCATTTCATCCGGGCACTTATCGAGGGCGTATTGGATGAGGAACTTGATGGACTCTTCCATGAGAGCCATGTCATCGTCGAGATCCGCGAAGGCAATTTCCGGTTCAATCATCCAGAATTCGCTCGCGTGGCGGGTGGTGTTGGAGTTCTCGGCGCGGAAGGTCGGGCCGAAGGTATAGACATCGCGGAAAGCCATGGCGAAGGCCTCGACGTGAAGTTGGCCGGACACCGTGAGAGAAGCGCGGCGACCGAAGAAATCCGTATCGCTCAATTTGCCTTGATCATCCGGGGTCGTGATCGTGAAGACCTGGCCAGCGCCCTCGGCATCGTTTGCCGTGATTTCAGGCGTATGAACGTAGACAAAGCCCTTGCCTTGGAAGAATTCATGAACACCAAGGGCAAGCACGGAGCGAAGACGGTAAAGCGCGGTGAACGTATTCGTGCGAGGACGGAGATAAGCTTCGTCACGGAGATACTCAAAGGAGTGGCGTTTCTTCTGGAGAGGGTAATCCGAGGAGCATTCACCAAGGACTTCAATCGAAGTGACATGCATTTCGAAAGGCTGTTTCATCTCCGGGGTCATGGCGATGGTGCCATGGACGCCGATCGTCGTTCCGGTCAAAAGATGCGAGACGACATCGTGGTTCTCGAGGTCACCGTTATAGACGAGCTGGATGTTTTTGAAGCAAGTCCCGTCATTCAGGGAAATGAAGCCGATAGAACCGGAATCGCGGTTCGTACGAATCCAGCCGGAAAGGTAGATATTGCCAAGTTTCGAAAGGTCTTCTTTGGCGGAGAAGCGAGAATACAATTCTCGAACGGTGGTGAATTTTGGTTGCATACGGTTAAAGGATACCCGTTCGTCTTGCTTTTGCAATCGGGAAAAGAGGCAAGAAATAGCCCTTTTCGAACTTTTTCAAGGCTTTCCAAGATGCTCAGGCTCGGAGATGTCCCTTCTCTAAAATTTTAGAGAATATTCGTTTTATAAACTATTTTTCATTTGTTCACTATTTCCGTGGACGTCTATAATTACATAGATGAATACTCCGATTTGGAAACTGATTGCTTATCACTTAAACTCCCGTGGTTTTAGCCTCGATATAAAGGGTGAAACTCTTTTCATCATGGATGGTGAAACCGGCGAATCCGCCGCGTTCCAATGGGCATATTCCAAGCGTTGCGAACCGAGTATCCTTGCCAAGATTTCGGGATTGACCTCACGAACAATCCTCATTACGGATCGAGTCCCCTTGGAAGCCGCACATCGCCTAACAAACGCTTATCGAGGCTACATAGACTTACTAGGCAATTTCGATTTCCCGTTGGGCAAGAGACATTGCTCTCATCGCGTATCACGCTCCTTGCTGCGCTTAAACAAGAAACCTACCGGGTTCTTCGCCTCCTCTTCTTATGCCGGCGGCAAGATTTTTCGCGCTTTGCTGGCGTCCGAGGGATCTCTTACGCTGCGGGCCTTGTCTTCCAAAACAGGCCTCTCGTTAGGCGCCGTTTCCGAGGCGTGTGCCTGCGTCCGATCCACCCTTTCTCTAAAGAGCCAAGAAGACCTTTGGCTAAAGGAAACTAAAACCCGCGTTCTCGAAGCTTGGAAAGAGCGTTACCAAAAAGAAAAGGTGGAGCGATTCCTTTGCTTTGGAGATCCCGCTTTTCTGGTCCACGCAATTGAAACCAAAGGGCTCCCGTTCCTCCTTATTGGTGGCGACTATGCCCTCAATCACTTCGGAAAGGGGATTACGCATCCCTCGCTCACACTTTGCACTACGGGCCCAATCCCAGAAGGTTTTCTTCATCAATTTGGCTTGATTTCCGATCCCAACGGGAACGTCGTCATAAGAAAAGCCTCCGCTTACGCAATCCGCGAAATGCAGGAGGCTTACGTTGATGAAATCGAGGCTTATTTGACTTCCGGTTTGCCCGAATCGCCGAATTCAGCCCAATGATCGATCCGCCAATTGGGATCGACGCCAAGCGTCAAAGGGGCAAACACTTTGCGCTCATAGAGCTTTTCTGCCACTTTCGCGATCATCGCCGCGTTATCCGTCGTGCACCAAAGGGGCGGGATGATCAAATCGATGCCGGTTCCTTCTAGGTGCTTTTTCACCTCGGAACGCAAATAGGAATTAGCGCTGACCCCTCCTGCCAAGATGACTTGTTTCACATGGTATTCATGCGCCGCTTCCATCGCGCGATCGACGATCATTCCAATCGCGACATCTTGGAAAGAACGGGCCATATCGTTGACACGTACCGGCTCTTTTTTCATTTCGAGGGAATGCACGAGGTTGATGACGCTCGTTTTCAAGCCGGAATAGGAGACGTCGTATTTGCCATCGGGAGAAGCCGGCACAGGCAAGGGATAGGTATGTTCCCCAAGCTTTGCATGCTGATCGATCGGCAAGCCTCCAGGGTAAGGGAAACCAAGGACGCGAGCGACTTTGTCATAGCATTCGCCGACCGCGTCGTCCTTCGTCTCGCCGATGATCTCGAAGTCCATGTGATCACGCATGATCACGAATTCGGTATTTCCGCCGGAAACGACAACGCAAAGGAGAGGGAATTGCAATTCACCCACATACTCGTTCGCGTAGATGTGCCCCGCAAGGTGATGGACGGGGATGAGCGGTTTGTTATAAAGCATCGCGAGTGTTTTCGCGGCTTGGAGGCCAACGTGGAGGCATCCGATGAGCCCCGGTCCTCTCGTGACGGCGAAAGCGTCGATATCTTCCAGCGAGAGCTTTGATTCCTCAAGCGCCTGCGTCAAGCAAACGGTGATGTTCTCCGTGTGAAGGCGCGATGCGATTTCCGGCATGACGCCCCCGAATTTTTCGTGAACCGAAATCTGCGTCGCGACAACATTCGCGAGCAGCTTCCCATCTTCGGTAATCGCGACGGCGGTTTCGTCGCAACTCGATTCAATTGCCAATATCCTAGTCATGGTAAATCGACCTCAGCATATAAATGGCATCCTCGCCATCGGAATAATAGCCCTTTTTCTTCGTCACGGCCTCGAATCCCCTCTTTTGGTAGAACGTCTTGGCGTTCTCGTTGGATTCCCGGACTTCGAGAGTCAGGAACTCAACCGGCTCATCTTGGCCTTCACAATCCTTGATGGCTTGTTCAAGCAAGAGGCCGCCAATCCCTTTGCCGCGTTCCGAAGACAGGACTCCGATTTGGTTGATTGTCGCGGAATTGAAGGTGATGGAGAAATCGATCATGCCGACGATTTCCTTTTTGCGAACGGCAACGTAAAGGCGGGCGAATTCGTTCTCGTTCAGTTCAAAGAGGATGTCCTTCTCCTCGTAAGGGTGCTTGAAGCAGTTCTGCTCCAAGGCGACGACCGCCGGGACGTCCTCCATCTTCATCCGGCGGATGGAGATTTTGTGGCGGATGTCTTCGTAGTCATCCTTGAGGTAAACAGGTCGCGCTCCGAGCGGATTCTCGCAGAGATGCTCGTCGTCGATGCAGCTTAGGAGATTAGCAGAAATCGCCGGCGCGGGAGCGGAAAGTCCAAGATACGACACATCGCCGCAAACAGCGAAATCCGGGTGTTTTGCGATGAATTCCAAAACTTCTGCGTTTGTTTTGATTTCGTCTTCGCTTGCAAAACCGCTCGCATTGCAAAGGCGAACGTAAGACCTTTTCGCCCTGGCGTTCATCAAGCAAATCGATGGCTTATCGCCGTCTTTGAGGACTTCGAGGGAACTCGCGAGATACAAGGGAATACGCAAGGCAAACACAATGGTTTTCGCGATGGACAAGGCGATGCGAACCCCGGTGTAGGATCCCGGGCCCCTTGAGCAGACCACGCAGTCGAGATCCTTTTTGTCGAAAGAATTCCTCGCGAAAAGATTCGCGATCTCTTGGGCCATGAGTTCGCTTTGGCGTTGCCAAGCGGGATAAGTGATCTCGTCGATTTTTCCATCCAACGACAAAGCCACGGTCAGGTTTTTGTCGCTGCTATCCAGCAATAAGGCGTTCATTGGATAACCTCCGGCAGATTCGCGACGAGGGCTTCGAAACGTTCCCCAACGCCTTGAATCTCAATGTCTCTGCAATCCCCTCCAGCGTGTTTCAAGGTAATCTCGAGGCGCTCATCAGGCAAAAGGGATTCGATAAAGGCCGGCCATTCAATCAGGCACACGCCATCCCCTTCGATGTATTCATCTAGGCCGATCTCGATCGGTTGGTCTTCAAGACGATAGGCGTCGATGTGATAAAGAGGGATACGTCCGTCGAAATAGCATTTCATGATATTGAACGTAGGGCTGATGACATGCTCTTCGATGCCAAGCCCTTTGGCGACCCCGCCCGTGAAGGTCGTTTTTCCCGCCCCAAGGTCCCCCTTGAGCAAAACGACATCGCCCGGCTCGAAAAGTCCAGCGAGGGAAAAGCCGATCCTCGCGGTTTGTTCTTTGGAGGTGGTGTGATAGATTCGCATCGCATTTCCGTTATGGTTCATCATTGTTACTCCTTCAAGCAACCGGATATGCTTTCAATGGTTCTTCTGTGTCCCGTTTTTGTCGACAACCGGAAGGTTCGCGGCTAGGAATTTTTGGAACAGCCGTTCCATCTCGGCGTTCACGAACGGGAAGACGTGGGCATCCATCATCGCGCGGACGTCCTTCGCGGACTGCTCGATGACTTTGCTGAGTTCTTTGGGATACCCATAAGTTTTGATGTGGCGCGCGTATTCGTTCTCATCCAAGGTTCTTTCGACACCATCGGGATAGAGCTTCACGTCCAAATCGTAATCGATGTACTTGAGGTATCCTTGGTCGAGCAGCGTCGGGGAGGCAATATTGACGTAATAGCAAATCCCGCGTTTTTCCTTGAACATCGCGATGACGTTCATCCAGCGGTGCTTGTAGAGCAGGAAAACCGCTTTCTCGCGGGTAATCCACTTGCGCCCGTCGGCTTCGGTAACGAGGCTCGCACGTGAGGCAAGGCACCAATAATCGTCGGTCTCTTCGACCAAAAAGGCCGGGGACCATTGGCGATGGAGTCGCCCGTCGTGCTTATAGGCTTGGACACGGATCCAAGACTGGAATCGGGTATCGTTGTTGTTCATAAAAAAGGCCGGCAGAGGAAACCTCTCGCCGGCATTATACAGCATGAATGGAAACTTACTTAGCACCAATCGTTTCAAGTGGCCTCTCCAATTGCTTTGCAATCTGGAGGAAGAGCTTGATTTGCTCCGCGTAAGCCTTCACGTATTTGGGATTAAAGGGCTTGTCGTTGGGCAGAATCATGAGGTCATCTTCGTAGCCCAAAGCGATATACGTCCTGCCCGGCTTAATGCTGATGGCGACATCCACGAGCAAGCGGTCGGTGCGGATTTGCTTGAGCAATCGCCACGTCTCTTGGCTAAGGAAACGCTCGTCTTTTTTGTCGCCATAGACGACGTATTTCTTGGTTTCCGAGATAACGGGCAACTTGACGGTCGGGGGCAACGCACGCTCATTGCCCTTGAAATAGATCACGAGGCCGTCCGTGGAAATCGGGAGAAAATTGTGAGCGCGGAGGTACTTGCCGATGAAGACGGTGGTGAGGGCTTTGCCCGTGTCCTTCTGCGCGGCCATCTCGCAGAGGGCGCAATCCATTCCGTCATAAGTGAACGTGATGTTGTCGCGGCTGCCAACTTGGGTGTTGGGATAAAGGCACGCGGCATCGACTTCCGCCTTATCGATCTTGGAATCGGCGTCCCCGCGCATGTTTTCAATCGGCAAACCATCGAACGCGTAATCGTTGATGTTGGAATAATAGGCGTTGAAGTAATACGAGATGGCTTCGCGGTTCTTCTTTCGGGCGATAAAGCCGTAGACCGCGACCCCGCCGAGGCCGATGGCGGCGCAGATGCCGCAAACGACAAGCGTCCAGGTCTTCTTCGCTTCCTCGTCCTGAATCGCGAAATACGGGATCATGTAGCCCGCCAAAATGAGGACGATGGCGACGATTGTGAGGGTCATCTTCAAGGAATTCGTTTTGCGATACGAGCGGTTCCAGGCGAGGCGCGCGTTCTCGATTTTCTCAAGGCGCGGATCCCCATATTCAATCGGTCCTTCTGGTTCCGGTTCTGGGGCGGGCTCTGGCTCTGGCTCGGGTTCCGGTGCGGGCTCCGGGGCTTTTTCTTCCTCTATCTTTTCTTCGGGAAGATTCGCCTTTGCGTCCGCGAAATCCTCGTCAATCAAGGTTTCGGGGGAAGGTTCAACGTTCTTTTCTTCATCAATGATGTCTTTGGTTTCGTCCATGGTCATGTCCTTTTCGGAACGTATTATAAAAGCGGGCGCGAAAAAACCAAAAGAAACGATTGAGGGGTGAAACAAAAACGCCCCGAAATCGGGGCGCATTGTTTCAAAAGAGAAGGGGCATTATAACGTTTTTCGAACCGGGAAGGCTTTCTGAACCTTGACGAGGGGGACGTAGAGAAGCATGAGGGCGACGATGGCGCAAGCGCCGGTCACCGGGATGTAAATGGCGTTATATTCCGCGGCTGCAGCGAAGTCATAGCCATAAAGAAGCATCGAGGAGGCCGTCGAACCGGCGAAACGAACGAACGTGGCAAGAAGGCCGGCGACAAGAATCGCAACTTCGCCGATCAGGAATTCCTTCTTGCTGAGCTTGCCGGTGGACATGGCGGAAGCGCTGAAAACAAGCGGACGAATGAAGCCCATGATCGCGACGGAGCCGAAGCCGACAAGATAATCGAAGGGGAACGTGGCAAAGCCATAGCCGTCGGTAAGGCAGGTAAGGAAGCCATAGAGAAGACCGCCGCAGATCAGGCCGGAAGCAGGACCGCGACGAAGGGCGATCAACATGAGGGGCAACATCTGGAAATTGATGGAACCGCCCGTAGCGCCGACAGGAATCTTGACGAAGTTGAGACCGAAGGACAAGGCGATGAGAATGCCATCCTCCGCGATTTCGGCGACCGTGATCTCACGGTTTTGGAAGGGGACGACCGCGGCAAAGAACGCGGCGATCAACGAGAAGACGATGCCAAGGGCTCCACCGGTGGCAAGCTCGGTGCCGTTATAGTTCTCGATGAGCCCGAAATAAGCGGCATTCCAGTCGAAGAGGTACGGAGAGATGGCAAAGAGGCAGAACGCGAGGAGGAACGACAAGGCGGCTCCAACGCTCCAGCCTTCCTTGGCTTTCTCGTTTTTGACGAGGGTCGCGACGACGCAGAGAGCGATGCCAAGGACGAGCATCACGAGGGTGAGGACGATCGACCAGTTCATGGGATACTCCCCACGGAGCATCTCGACGATGTTGAGGGGGTAGCTCGTTTTGATCTTCTCGTCACCCACATAGATCTTGGTCTCATAAGAGACGATCGGGGCAAACAAGAGCCCGAGGGCGATGATTCCGAAAGCGGCGGCGATCAAAGAGCCGAATTTCCGGAGAAAGCCTTTCCAGCGGCTTTCTTGCTGTTTCGCGCCATTCTGAGGCGCTTCTTGGGATAGCTCAGACATAAAAAATTCTCCTTTCTTGAGCCATTACCCAAACCCAAAAAGAAGGAGACGTGATTCCTACGCCAGCATTATCTGGATCAGGTAAACCGTCGAATCGGAACACGATTCCTCTCAGCCAACTCGCTGGTCAGCTCCGGCGCGATTAAGGTACCCCGATTATTTGGACCAGTCAATAGGA
The DNA here is from genome assembly GCA_016296285.1 of Bacilli bacterium. GTDB lineage: Bacteria > Bacillota_I > Bacilli_A > RFN20 > CAG-826 > Alloenteromonas. The sequence goes on along the minus strand of JAEDJP010000006.1, from coordinate 20,687 downwards.
GATGCCCCGTTTTGGAGTAAAAACGCATTCGTTTTGGAAAAGGGTTTCGTCCCAAAGAATCCTCCCCTGTTCGCAGAAAGCGGAGACGGGTGGGCGCTTTGCAACACGAGGTGATTCGCTCGATGGATCAATGGGGCGAAACGACGGGCGAAGCCGCCCCACAAAATGAAGACAAGAGGTTGCTCAAGATGGTCTAAATACGTCATGACGTCCCCCGTGAAATCCAAAAATTTTGGGTCTGCGAGGCTCAAGGCGATACCGCGTTTGACCGCGAGATACGCATTGAGGAACAAGACGCCTTCCCTGGCGATTCCCGTGAGGTCTCCGGATGTCGGGTCCCTTGCGATTCTGAGGTCGTCTTTCATCTCTTTGTAGATGTTTTGAAGGGAAGGGGGTAGCGGGGTGCCTTTGGGAACGGAAAAAGATAGTCCCATGGCTTGGCCTGGTTCATGATAGGGGTCTTGGCCGAGGATGACGGCTTTAAGGTTTTTTGGGGAAGTTTCCTCAAACGCTTGGAAAACCCTCTCTTTTGGAGGATAAACCTCATAATGGCGATACGCGTCCCCTAAAAAGTGGAGCAAATATTGATAATGCTCCTTGCTTTCTTCCTGACGGAAAAACTCATCCCAATCCCGTTTCATCCCCATCATTATAAGGCGTTACAGGCGAACTTGTGGCATAATGGGCGAGTGAAAATCTTTTGGCTTTTCAACCATCCCGCCCCTTATAAAGTCGACCTTTTCAACGAGATCGGAAAATCCGCGAAGCTCGACGTTCTTTTCGAACGGGGGACCGAAGCGGGGAGAAACAGCGTTTTCTATAGCCACAAACCGAAACATTTCCACGCGGAAATCGCCCATTCAATCCATCTTGGGGGCATTGACAATTTCACGATGGCTTATCGGAAATTCCTGAAGCGCGGGGATTATGACGTCATCGTCTTGAACGGGTGGAGAACCCTCACGGAACAATCCGCGATTTCGTATTGCAAACGGCATCGTATTCCCTATGTTTTCGCCATTAACGGCGGAATAGCCAAAGCGGGAGAAGCTCCTTGGAAAGTAAAAAGGAAAACGCGTTTCATTTCCGGGGCAAACGCTTATCTAGCTCCTGACGCCCGCAGCGCTCAATATCTGATCCATTACGGTGCCGACGAAACGAAAATCCTCCTTTATCCGTACTCCTCGGTTTCGGAAAGAGATCTCGTCCCTCAAGCATTTTCTCAAGATGAGAAAGAGGCCCTTCGGAAGGAACTCGGAATCCAAGGAAAACGCGTTTTCATCTCCTCGGGGCAATTCATCGAGCGGAAAAACGTCGCGGAACTTCTTTCTTATTGGCCAAGCATGGACAAAGGTGACACTTTGCTTCTTACGGGCGACGGACCCCAAAAGGCCGTCCTCGAGCAACAAGCGAAAAATCTTGGCCTCACGAACGTGACGTTTCTCCCTTATCTCCCCCATGACGAGCTATTCCGTTATTTCCGCGCCGCCGATGCCTTCGTCACCCTTTCGAAAGAAGATATCTATGGGCACGTGATCAACGAGGCCCTTAGCCAGGGATTGCCCGTCATCGCGAGCAAGAACATGAACGCCGCCTTGCATTTGATTCGGGATGGGTTCAACGGCTATGTCGTTACCTTGGGGGACAAAAACGGCATACTGGGTGCCCTAAATTCTTCTTTTGAAGGCATGGGCGCGAATGCTTTGCAGACCGCGAAGAATAACACCGTCGAACGATCTGCCCAAGAGCATCTCAAGTTCTTCTCCGCGCTTATGGAGGCAAACAAATGAAGATCTTGCTTCTTTCCACCGTTCTCGAAGAACAGGCCTTCGCGGAGATCGTGCGTGATGGCCATCCGCGGAATCCGGCCTCCCAAAATTTTTACCACCGGCTTCTAAAGGCCCTCCAGACCGTTTGCGACGTGCGTTCCATCACCCCTCTTCCCTTTCCCGTCCATGAGGAAAACGAAATCCAAATCGCCTCCTTCAAACCATCTCGTTTCCAACCTTGGGCAGGAGCGAAAGCCCTCGTAAAGCGAGCAACAGATTCAGAAGCGGGCCGCACAGATTTCATTTTGTACGATTCCCTCAACCTTCAATGCGCGAAAGCCGCTTTACAACTTGAAAAGAAGCTGGGCGCCGCCGCAATTCCCGTCCTAACCGATGATCCAGGAAACCTGACGGGAACGGGCAGGGTTTATCGTTTTCTTGCAAAGCACCTTTCCGCCAAGCGTCCGGCCTATATCGGGCTGACAAACGGTCTTAACGAGGTTTTCAATTCTAAGGAAAAGCCCTTCCTTTGCTTTTTGGGAATCGCCGACGATTACGCAACTCATCCAAGCCCCGTCCAAGGACCTTACTTCTATTACGGGGGAGCCCTATACGAAAAAGACGGGGCAGGGTCCCTGCTTCGAGCTTATGCGCAATCGAAAACCACAATCCCGTTCTACCTCGCGGGTCACGGGCCGTTGACGGAGCAAATCATGGAATCCGCGAAGGCCGATGGGAGAATCCATTTCCTTGGCCAAATCGACCGTGCCCAGAACGCGGCTTATCAACAGCACGCCCTGGTCGCTTTAAACGCCCGCCACTACCGCGAATCCCTCGACAACGTATCCATCCCATCAAAGGACCTTGAATATTTCGCGAATGCCACCAGGATTGCCCTGACGCCCTCAAAGCCCTTGGTGGAGGAGTTCCGCGGAGACGCCCTCTGGCTTCCGGAAGACGTTGGCGAACTTGAAAAAGCCCTCGCCGAAATCTTCAATCAAAATGGAGCGAACGTCCCCATGAACGGGGCAAAAGAAAAAATCGCCTCGTTGATCGGCAAAGAGACGATTGGCAAACGAATCAAAGATTTCTTGGCATCACTTTAGTTCATCCAATGTGGATGTAGCGATGGTGGACAAACTGAAATGCTCCGAGAAATAGGCGGCATTCTTTCGTCCGGCTTCTTCTCTTTCCTCGTCGCTCATCCGGCAGAGATTAAGAATGGCTTCCGCGAGTTCTTCCGGAGTTTCGCCTTTCGAGAAAACCGTTCCTCCCGCATCTTCGAGCACCGTTCTTCCATCCCCTCCGATGGAGGCCAGAATCGGGCGACCGTAGGACAAGGAAGAGACGAGCTTGCTAGGAATCGTTTTGCCAACGACGCCATCCTGTTTCAACGTGACGACGATCGCGGTGGAGTTCGGATAGAAGGTAGCGGCAACCCCACGCGGACGAGTCCCATAAAGGGCGATGTTCTCAGAAGCGTGTTGTTCTTCAACAAAGGTTTCAAGCGCCTTTGCGCGAGCCCCCATCCCCATGACATGCAAGACAACATCCTCGCTTTTTGCGGCGATCAACGTGGCTTTTGCAAGGTTTTCGATGAGTTGCAGGGTTCCTAGATTCCCAGCATAGACGATGTTATAGCGATGAGAATAGGAAACAGCATCCCCTTGGGGTTGAGCCAAGAATGGCGGCTGGGGCAAATACTGAATGGGGTGTTTCTTGAGTTTGAGAACCTTCCGGAAATACTCCTCGAACGACGGGGAAGAAACCAGGATCTTGTCGGTTTTGGCATAGAGCATTTTGGACCAGAGATACAGGATTCCGAACAAGGGGTTCTTCTTGGAAACGGCACCGGTGACAGACACGGATTCCGGCCAAAGATCAAGGCAATGAAGGATATGTTTGACGTGATGTTTTTTCGCGTATCGATTGGCACCGGCAATCGAGATGACCGGGCTCAAGCTCATCGAATAGACGACATCAAAGGATTCCTTGAGATGCGAGAGATAACGTTTGGAATGAAGCCAGAACGACAAGTAATTCTTGATGATTGAGAGTTTCGATTCCTTTCGGGGCGAAAGAGACACGCGATGGACGCGAACGCCGTGAATCTCTTCATCAACGACATCTTCGTAACCTTCGAGAATGCGACCGTACCCGTAGTTTGGTTTCCCGGTCACGACCAAAACCTCGTGCCCGAGTCTCACCCATTCCTCGCAAAGGGAGGTGATGGAGAAATTCTCGGGATAGTAATACTGGCAAACGACGAGGATTTTCATTCGGATGGCCCCTTTTGGTAAGTTCATTATATCGGATTCTAGTAAAACTAGCGCACAATTCATCTAGGTTGTGTAAATCAAAGATGCGATAATCAACACATGTCAGAGGCCAAGGGAAGCAACCCGGCGAAAACCATCCGCTCCAACGTTGCCATCAATCTCATCCGCACGCTCACGATGACGGTTCTTTCCTTCATCACCTTTCCCTTTGTGACGAGGGCTCTCGGGGATCAGGCGTTCGGGTTATACACCTGGGCTAACACCTTCGTTTACTACTTCCTGATCTTGGCAAAGATTTCCATCCCAAACCTGGCGATCCGGGAATGCAGTAAAGTCAAAGACGACAAGCGCAAGTTCTCCCATCTCGTCCAGCTCTTTTTCTTGATGCAGGGGATCACAACCCTCTTGAGTTTCACGTTCATGGCCGTTCTCGCCTTTACGGTGCCTTCTCTCCGCGAGAACAACGGGCTCATTTTCTTGCTCTCGATCAATTTCCTCGCTGGCGCTTTCTCCTTTGAATGGGTGTATATCGTCCTGGAGAAACACTTCTACATCACGGTTCGATCCATCGCCCTCATCGCCTTAAGCGCCTTGATGACGTTCCTCTTCATCAAGGCCAAATCCGGTTATTATGACGGGGACGTGTATGTGAATCCGGCCCTGAACGAGGTTCATATCTACGCGCTGATCACGATCTCATCGACGGTCCTGACCGCCGTCATCAACGGAATCTGGCTCCCGAAATTCATCTCATGGAAAAAGACCGAGCCTTATCGCTTCCACCCCTATCTCAAGCCCCTCTTCTTGCTCTTCCTCGTTTCCATGGCCCTCACGGTTTATAACCAGACCGACGAGTTCATCCTCGGTTATCTCGACCCAACGAAGGCGGCGGTCGGGGCGTATTCCGTCGGGGTCAAAGGCGTCGATATCATCATCACTTTAATCACGTCTCTTTACGCCGTTTTCATGCCGCGCGCCTCGTACTATTACGAGATGAAAGACAAGAGGTTCTTCCAAAACCTCGTCGATTACTCCTTAAACATTACGTTCTTCATCGCCGTTCCCGCCATCGCGACGATGGCCACGATGGCCACGCAGATCACGGCCCTCATCTCCGGATCGGACGTCTCGAACCAATATCAGGACGGGGCGGCGATCCTCGCGATTTTAAGCGCCATGATGCTCACATATTCCATCGGGGACAACATCTACACCGAGATCCTGATCCCCGCGAAAAAAGAGAAACATTATCTCGTTTCCATGGCCATCGGGATCGCGCTCAACATCGGGCTTTCCTTCCTCTTCGCCCTCACGTTTTTTTCTAAGCGTCCTGCCGTCGGCGTCGCCCTTGCGACAGCCATCGCGGACGTTGGCCTCTTGGTGGTTCTCATCGTGCTGTCGGGCAAATACGCGCGACACGCCATCTTCAATCGGAATATTCTAAAGATCGTCTTGATGGGCAGCCTTATTGGTCTCATCACCGCGTTCCTTGCTCCATGGCTCACGAATGTCCTGCCTTTCAAGGGCGCCGACCTTTGGAAGTCGTATCTTCTCACGCTCATCATCATGGTTCTGGGGGATGCCATCATCTACGTGGGAGGTCTCGCCCTTTGCAAAGAGAAACTCGTATCGAGCCTCTTTCGTCGGAAGGAGAACGCCAATGAGTAATCCGAACCTCAAGGAAAATAAGCTGAAACGCGCGATCGCCGTCTCTTTGCGGGGCATCATCAAAGCCTTCAGTCCCGTGCTGTACGTCAAATGCCAATATCGTTACATCACGCACCACAAATGCCATTTGAACCCTCCTGTTCGTTACACGGAAAAACTGCAATATCTACGGCTGTTCGTCTATCCAAAAGAGGACGAGGTTTCCTTCTGCGCAGGAAGAGTCACGGTTCGGGAATATGTGAAAAATAAGGGGTACGTGGATGCGTTAATCCCGATTTTCGGCGTCTACGACAGCTTCGATGAAATCGATTTTTCTACCTTGCCGAAATCCTTTGTGATGAAATGTTCCCACGCTTCCGGGTTCAACGAAATCGTCTTGGACAAAGACCATATGGACGTCGAATCCTCGCGAAAGAAATTCAAGAAGTGGCTGAAGACGGATTACGGCAAGAAAACCGTGGAGCCTCACTACTCCAAGATCCGCCCGCAAATCATCATCGAGCAACTCTTGGAAGAAGATGGGTCTTTGCCCGTGGAATACAAAATCCATGTCTTTAACGGCAAGGCGAAAAACCTTTATGTCGTCACCGGGCGGGGAAACGACATCCGATATACCGAGCTTCACGCGGATTGGACCCCGTTTGATGGCAGCCAGTTCAACGGCTGGAAAAAAGCGGATGTCTGTCCGGAACGGCCTGCCAACTTCAACGAGATGCTCGCCTTGGCGGAAAAGCTCGCGGAGCCTTTCCCTTTTGTCCGCGTGGACCTCTATTCCATTCACGGGAAAATCTATTTCAGCGAGATGACATTCACCCCTGCGAAAGGGACCTTGATCCTCGATGATGACCCAGTGGATTTCGAGATGGGCGAATGGCTCGATCTCTCGAAATACCTACCTAATTCCAAGTAGAATCCGGGAAGAACACCTCAAGCAAACTGAGCCCGACGTGGTATTGCGCGCCGTCGCTAAAATCATCCGATGCCCCCAGCGGATCGTTTTTTAGTTGATACGTCATCGACATTCCGACCGTCCCGGCGGGATCGTAGTTCACTTCCTGAAAGGAGAAGCCGACCAAGGACGTGTAGTCGCTTGAGAAATTCGCTTGCAGCTTGACCTCGGGCAGCAAGAAGCCCGTGCCGTTGAGCGTCGTTCCATCCGCGGCATATTTATAGAACGTGACCTGAATGTCCATCGAAAGGACGCGCCCTTTCCCGGAATCGGGAGTATCGCTCGCGCCACGGGCAGAGAAGGCGAAGTAAGATCCGCTTTGCATTTCGGAAGGGAAAAGCGTCCCATAGCCTTCTTTGTCGAGCAAGACCATGGAATAGGAACTCCATCCATCGCATTTCACCTGGCCGTTATAAAGCTTCGACAAATACCCTTTGGAGAAGGCTTTCGAATAACGCGACATTTTCTTGGTTTGGCCATAGACCGTCCCGATAAGAGAAGAGTTATCCACCCATTTCCCGACGTTACCGCCGGCAATGTCGCTGCCGAATGCCGTGTCGCCTTGTTCCGTCCAGAAGAGTTCTTTCCCGTTTTCGCGGAAAAAGTCGGGGTGCCATGCCTTCCCTTCCGCGAGGCCAAAGCAACGAGAGGGGCTCGAAGAATCCCCGGAACCATAAAAGAAGCCGTTTTCCGCGTGGGCCAAAACGCGACGTTCCCCTGGTTCAACCAGGCCGTCATCCCAATGGTGATAACGGTTTTGAAGCATGTCTTGGGTCGCGTAAGCATCCCCATCATAAAGCTCATCCGTGTCCGCGCACGAGACAAGAGACAGGAGCAAGAAAGGGAGAACCGTCCAAATGCGTTTGTTATTCATGGGCGCCTCCTTCCTGCGTCATGGGCTTGTTCGCGAAACAATACCCACACACGGCGATGCAGCCAAGGAAGGTGCCGCTTTGGGTGAATGGGAGAAAGCCGCTTTCATGAATGAAGGGCAACTCGTCGGAACAAACGCTAAAGTAAACCAAGGCGGAGAAAAGCAGGGCGACGAGAATGGCGCGAGGCGTTCTTCCTTCTCCCTGTACAAGATAAGCGCGATAGCGATGGATCCCAAGGAAGAGCAAAACAACGAGGAGGAGGAAGAGAAGCAATCCATTCTCGTAAAGAATGTTGAACTCGAAGCTCGAAGAAAAGTGAACCGATGTCAGATTATGATAGCCAAAGAAGAGAGACAGGGGGTCGATTTTGCCAAGCTCCGCGTTCATCGCTCCCCCGAACATCACGTCCTGGATTTGCCGGCGGATCTCGCCGAAGAACCCATCGTTACTCGCAAGATTCGCAGACAAGTAGGGGATGTTCATCGATCGGAGAATGGCGGTTTTCGCATCGATGATGAGCAAGAGCAGGCCAAGGACGACTACGCCGACAAGGGTGAAGAAAGCGATGCGGGTGAAGATCTTTCCGAATCGTTGATGGGAAGAGGAAAAGCGATAGAGCAAGGAAGCGACGAAGGCGGCGATATAAACGAAGGCCAGCAACAAAAGCCCCTTGGCAAAAGGCACGAAGGCAAGATAAAGGATTCCGAGGCAAGCCATGCCTCCGCACGCGAGGATGCGTTTCCATTCCTTGCGGAAAGATTCAAGGAAGAATAGCCCAGATCCGGTGCCGGCAAGAAGGAAGGCGGGACCCATCCCGTAAGAAAGAGAGACTTCCGAGAACCCGAAGCCCACCAAGGCTTTCGTTTCGCTCGCGATTGGGAAGACGACGCCATCGTAGTAGTAAACCTTCCCGGCGAAACGGGAGGCATAAAGAATGCCATAGCGGGCGAAAGAATAGATCCCCGTGATCGCGACAAGCAAAGCCAAACCGATTTGCACCCCAAGCACGACTTTATCAACCCCAAGCGTTGGGATGGACCGCAAAACGAACCCGAGGGCGAACGCACCAAAGCACCCGATGAATTGGACGAGGCCATTCGCGAGCGCATAAAACGGGGAACCATAATAGGAGAACCAAAACGAAGACAAGCCAAGCAGGAAAAAGAAAATGAATAGCGGCGAGAGAAGGCGCAGAAGCGCTTTCCGTTCCGCTTTCGAATAGGCGTTTTCTACGAATGGGAATCCGACGAAAGCCAGAAATGCGCCGAGAATTTTCAAGATCGACAGGCCAAGGGCGCCCCCGAAGCCAAAGAAAATGAGAGCAAGGATCTCGATGCCAAGAAAAGCGATGACGGTATCGTAACGATGGACGAAGCGATGATTGCTCTTTTCCGTTGATGGATGGTTCACCAGTATGTCCCTCCTTCCACATTCTCAAAGCCCTCTGGCTTATCAGACGGGCGAATCCACGCCTCGTTGACATGTTTTGCCACGTGAGGGCGTTGTTCCCAACGCTTTCCGAGAATCCCAAAGAGGGTATTCGTCGCCCCACCCGTTTGGATTCCTTTCTTGCCTTTTGATTTCGCGTAGAGGGCCAGGAAGGATCCATATGCTCCGGCTCCGACGAGCACAACGTCGTAATCAATCTGGTCCATCTCCGATTCGATTTTCGCAAGTTCGTCAAAAAAGGAGGGGGACGTTGATTCGTTTTTCGCGAAAGTCACGGGTGCTTGCAAAACCTTCAAATCCATTTCGGGCAGGATTTCAGGGTCATCCGGGAAGAGTTCTTCTCTTCGCCTGAACTGGCTTTCGACATCCTCTTTGAACGCGGTGATGACAAGGACTTTCTTTCCTTTGAGGGCTTTGGTCCACGTACCCTGAAGAGGCTCCATGCCTTCATAAAGGATATAGGAAGCCCCAGGGCAATAATAACGCGCGAAATAGTTTTCCATGTGGGCCCCGGAAATCCCGAGGAAATCCGTCTCGGGCAAAAGGGATAAAAGTTCATCCCCGTATCGTTTCAAGGAACGATCGTCCGTCGGGAAATAACCTGCGTTGTTCTTCATGGAATAACGAACCGGTTGCTTGTATTCCTTTTTAAAGCCAAGCTCGATCTTCTCGTGGTTGTTGAGACAAGAAAGTTCTACCGCGCCGAAGCGAATCGCGGCGAACGGGGCATCATCAAGCAAAGCACGGGTCAATTCGTCGCTCGTTTTCTCGATGGAAAGAGGAACGCCTCGAAAGGATTTCGTGCTCGGAACGATATGGAAAAGGCGATATCCCAAAACCTTGGGAACGTTTGAGAGGAAATTGCACAGATAGGCGAGGCGTCCACGCTTCATCGCGAATCCACCTCGGTCTCACAAAGGATTTTCAAGCGATGGTTGCCATAGGCTCCGAGCAATCCCGAGAGGAGGAAAAGGACCGCCAGGGAGGCGCAGATGATCATCACGATGAAATAGGTATCCTGAAGAAGGCCCTGCCCATAAAGGATGAAAAAGCAAAAGAAGGCGGCGATGCTTAATCCAAAGCCAAGCCAGCTTAGTTTGTTGGAGAGCCGGGTATAAACGCCCCAGAAATGGATGCGCTTATCTTTTTCTTCTTGCGTCATGACAAAAGGATACAACAGGCGACTTTCTTTGTCCCGAAAGAAAAGGGCGAAGCCGCCCATTTCTTATTCTTCAATTCTTTCAAAATCGGATGCCGGGTGCTTGCAAAGCGGGCAAACGAAGTCCGCGGGAAGGGTTTCGCCCCAATAGGTATAGCCGCAGATCTTGCAACGCCAGCCGACGCGCTTTTCCTTTTTCGGCTCGGCCTTCGCGATTTGGGGAAGAGGTTCCGGCTTCACCGAGGCGAAATAATCCGCGTAGGTGAGGGAAGGGAGGTTCGAGAGCACTTTCGCCTCGGTGACCTCCACTTGGAACACGACGTGATTCCCGATGATTTCCTTGCCGATCACCTTGCAAGAAAGCATGGCGTTCGAGGATTTCAAGAGATAAGGGATGCCGTTAACGGCAACGCCAAGGCCATCGAGTCCAGCGAGCTTGTCCGCGTCCCTGCCGCTTTGGAAGCCAAAGCGTTTGATGAGCCCGAAATCCGTGTCCTTGTCGAGGATGGAGAGGTTGAAGACGCCGGTCTTTTCGATCGTTTCCGCGGAATAATTCGCGACATTGACGGAAAGAAGGTAGATATTCGGCTTGTCGCTCACCTGAATGAAAGAGTTGTTGATGGAAGCATTCGCCTTGCCGCTTTCATCCTTCGTGAACAAAGCAAAGAGGCCATAGCTCAATTTGAAGCCCGCGACCGGATCGATGGGGGCGGGGGCGTCTTTCTTCGGGGGCAAGACGACCGCGGCAACCTGGTCCGCGAAGATATCAAGATCCGCTTCCTGGGAATCCTTGATGCGGGAAGCGATCGTGATTTCCTTTTCGATGGGACGGAAGCCCTCGAGCTTTTCGAGGATCCGCTTCATGTTGGCCTTGGCCGCGGGTGCCCAAGAGCCATTCTCGATGAACCCGACATTGCGGTTGCGGAGCTGATGGTTCGCGAGATCGTGGAGAAACTCCTCCATCTTGATGAAGACACCGGCGTTATACGTGGTGGCAACAAGTAGGATGGTCCCGACGCGCCAAGATTCGGCGATCAAATAGCTCGAATCCGTTTTGGAGACGTCATAGACAACGACGTTGCGCATACCACGCGCGACGAGTTTCGAGGCCAAGACCATCGCGACGTTCGCGGTCCCCCCATAGACAGAGTTATAGGCGATCATGATGCCGTCTTTGTCTTCGGGGTTGTAGCTCGCCCACTTCCCATACGCGGTGAGAAGAGGCTTCAAATTCCCTTTGTGGACGGGGCCGTGCAACGGGCAAATCATCGAGATCTCGATTTTGGACACTTTCTCCAAGACCTTGAGTACCTGGGGTCCATATTTTCCGACGATGTTCGCGTAATAGCGCCGCGCTTCCGAGAGATCGAAATTCTTCTCAGAAGCGAAGACATCGCCGTTCAAGGCGCCGAACGCGCCGAACGCGTCCGCGGTGAAGAGGATCTTCTCGGTCTTCTCGTAAGTGAACATGACTTCCGGCCAGTGGACCATCTGAGCGGTAATGAAGGTGAGCTCGTGCTTGCCAACGGAAAGGACGTCACCTTCCTTCACGACGAGTTTCTTGGGGCTCAGTTTCGGGAAGAAATTCGCCAAGAAGCGGAAAGCCACCGCGTTCGTGACCAAGGTCGCTTCCGGGTGACGGAGCAAGATCTCGGCGATGGTCGCCCCGTGGTCGGGCTCTACATGGTGGATGACGATGTAGTCAAGCGGCCTGCCCGCGAGCACGTGATCGATTGTCTCGAAGAAGACGGTAGAGACGCTTTCGTCGACGCCGTCGAAAAGAACGGTCTTCTCATCGAGCAAGAGATAGCTGTTGTAGGACGCGCCTTCCGGGACCGGATAGACGTTTTCGAAAAGGGCCACACGACGGTTGGATCCACCGACGTAATAGAGGCCGTCCGTAATTTTGATTTCATTATGCATGGGAAATACCTCTCGGAATAATTTTAGAAGCCTTGGCGCGTATGCGCAACGAACGAGAAGAAAAAACGCCGAAGACGGGCTTCGGCGTTTCGTGGTTTAAGGGTTACTCCGATTTGGAGACGCCTTTGGCGGCCATCACGTCATCGATGAGCTTGAGGGCGCGACGGAAGCTGAGGTCGGATTTGATCTTCATGCAAGCAGGAAGATCTTCGAACTTCTTGGAGTCGACTTTCTCGACCGGAAGCTTGGTATTCTCGTAGGAAACAGGATCCAAGGCGAAGTACGCTTTGATGTGCTTGCCGGCGATCGTCAAGAAGACATAGCGTTCGCGGTGAGCGGAGAAGGTGTCGCCCGGGATGGAGACGCGGCTCTTGATGCCGTAGGAGAGGATGTAGTTGCGGAGTTCTTGATACTTCTTGCGAAGGTCTTCGTCCGCGGAGGCAAGTTTTTCTTCGAAGGGGACGCGCTTGATGGCGCTGAAGGCGTCGAAGCGGCTGCCTTCCTGTGCTTCCTCGGCAGGTTCTTCTTCCGCGACCGGGGCTTCTTCAACGGGGGCTTCTTCAACGGGGGTTTCTTCCGCAGGGGCGGGCGCCTCGGCGGGTTCTTCTTCCGCGGCATCCTCGTCGATATATTCCGTGTGGAGGTCTTCGACGTGCTTTTCGATGGCTTTGGCAATCATGCCTTCGACTTTCTTCTCGTCGACGTCGTGCGGAGTGGTTTCGGCGTGCTTCTGAATTTCTTCGTCCGCGAGACGACGGCAGGTTTCTTCATCGAAGGCCGGGGCTTCTTCGACTTCTTTGGTTTCTTCTTTCACTTCGCCGATGCAGCCAATCTTAACGCCGAAGACGGCAGCAACGACGTCAACGGAGAGGATGGCCCAGGAGAAGAGACCGAGGAGAAGGGCGATGCCATACCAGAAGGCGGCACAGCGCCAGAGAACTTGATGGACAAGGCCGTTGATAACAATGGAGCCGACGCAATTCAGGACCATGGAACCAAGGAACCAAAGCACGACGCTCAGAATCTTGTTCTTCTTGTTGTTCTTCACGAGGACGACAACGGCAAGAATGGCGAGGATCAATTCAACAATCGTGACGAAGGCAGCGAGGGAACCGCCAACGGATTGAGCGTCAGCCCACCAGACAGTGCCAAGCCCGAGGAGGCCCGGGTCAGGGACGAAGCAGAGGAAGTAGTGTTTGATGCCCGTAAGGAGGCCGATACGGATGCCGCTCTTCACGCCATGAGCAGGAACGACGCCGACCGCGCACATAATGGCGAGCAGCATCATTCCAACCACACCGAGAATGACGGCAAGGATGAGGGGATGGTAAGACTTCTTGTTCTTTTCCGACATAATGATGTCCTTTCTTTTGTCTCTAATTTAATCATGGTCGCCCGTTTTGAGAAGAAAAAAACGGGGAAACGTATGGCGTTTTCTTTAAAATCTCAATGGAAAAGTAAGTTTTGAAGAAAAATCACGCTAGAGGGTTGCCTGTTTTTTTCAAAACGGACATACGTCTAGCGTGTTTCTATTCAGTTTTTTTAATCTGTTATTTGCCTTGCTTCGCCAAGTATGCGGCATAGGCATCGGCTTGTTCATGAGCTCTCTTGAACGCCTTTTGCTGCTTCTCGATGAACTTCTTGTTTTCAAAATAATCGATGCCCATGGCGCGGCGGGCGCGGAGAGCGATTGAGCGGGCTTTCTCCTCCGCTTTCCTTGAGCCTTCCTCGAGGATCGCGTAGACGTCCGCGATGCGCGATTCGTAATCGCGGCGCTTAATGCGCATCGGTTCCAGCGTATCATTCAAGACGAAAGCCAAGAACTTTTTCACCGCGACGTCGCCAAGGCCACCCGCGCGATATTTCTCTTCCATTTCCGTCAAAGAGGCGAAACCCGTATCGTATTTCTGGAAATGTTCATCGCAGCCGAATGCCTCAAGGTATTGGAAAACCGGATTGCCTTCCGTGTGCCCAGGATCCTCGGGACGAAGGTGCGTGGGGTCGGTGAACATCGACATGACTTTTTTCTCGACGGTCTTTGCGTCATCGGAAAGGTAGATGCAGTTTCCGACGGATTTGCTCATCTTGAGTTTGCCATCCGTTCCCGGCAAACGGCGGCAGACGGCGTTCTTGGGAAGTAAAATCTTGGGTTCCGGGAAAACCTCTTTGTAGGTGACGTTGAATTTATGGGCAATCTCCGCGGCCTGCTCAATCATCGGGGCCTGATCTTCGCCCGCTGGAATCACCGTTGCCCCGAACGCGAGGATATCGGCGGCTTGGGAAATCGGGTAGGTCAAGAAACCGACAGGGATGCTTTCGCCGAATTCACGAACCGCGAGCTCGCTTTTCACCGTGGGGTTGCGCACTAAACGCGAATAGGTGACGAGGTCCATGAAATAGCACGTGAGCTCAAAGAGTTCCGGGACGCGCGATTGGACGAAAAGAGTGACTTTGGTGGGGTCAATTCCCGCCGCGAGATAGTCCAGCGCAACCTCGATCACGTTATCGCGCACCTTTTGGATGTTCCCCGCGTTGTCCGTGAGGGCTTGGGTGTCTGCGATCATGATGTACATCTCGTCGAAGGCGCCCTCGTTTTGCAAGGCGACCCTTTCGCGGAGGGAGCCGACATAATGGCCAATGTGGAGTTTTCCCGTCGGACGGTCGCCCGTCAACATGACGGAGGGGATCTTCTTTTCGTCTTCCATGTTTATTTCTCTTTTCGCGAACAAATCTTAACACTCAAAGGGGAAAAGTGCGCGACAATTCAACTCCTTGGTGATTTTTCGTTCAGGCCCTACAATATCCTATGTTGTGGGAGAACCATATGAAGCGTGCCTTTGAAGTTGTTCGCGGGAAAGATCCCGCTTCCGTCCAGTTGCCGAAACGCGCGACCGCCTGTTCCGCTGGTTACGACTTTTTCGTTTCCGAAACCCGCGAGATTCCCGCAAGAGGCACCGCGCTTCTTCCGACGGGCGTCAAAGCGAAGATGCCCGAAGGCGAGGTGTTGCTTCTCTTCATTCGCAGTTCCCTTGGCATCAAAAAGGGCCTTGGTCTCGCCAATGGAGTCGGGGTCATCGACGCGGACTATTATGGCAACCCCTCGAACGACGGGGAAATCCACATCGGAATTCGAAATTACACGGATGCCCCCATCGTAATCGAAAAAGGGGAACGCGTCGCCCAAGGCATTTTCGTCCCTTATGCCGTCGTGGATGACGACGATGTCGACACGACCCGCCAAGGCGGTCTCGGCTCTTCCGGCAAATAAGTGTTTGCCTAATCCTATTTGCCTTCCGCTTCTTCTTTGGCTTGCATGATTCTCTTCCCCCTTCGGAAGGAATCGAGATAAAAATCCTTCAACGCGAGAAGCATCGCCTTGATTTTCTTGCGGCCTTCCGGGGAATAGGAACGCAAGATTTTCGGGATCTGAACGAGGTCGGCGATTCCGAACACGATCAATTCGTAAACGTTTTCTCTTTGTTCGAAAACGCGGAAGAGGAACTGAATCAAAAGCATCTTGTCCTCATCGGACATCGACGCGAGCCATTCCATCATGACCTTGGCATTTCGTTTGCTTGATTTGCTCGTATCCTCGACGGTCCGAAAAGCGGGGCGACCTTTCTCGAGTTGCCAATAGAAGGGGTCGTGTCCCCCAAACATGAGACCCGTCGAAACCACGATCTTTGTCGCAGGCATGACGTTGAAGAGCATCCCGATGATGTCGTTCTTCGTGATGTATTTCGAGAGTTTCGGAAGCACCGCTTCAAAACGCGGCAGACCCGTCACGGATTTCCGGAAGCCAGGCCCATCAAAGGAATAGGCGCGAATGAGGCGATCTTGCAGTTCTTCGGACATGTGGAGGGCGGCATACATCGAGAGGTTGCCGCCTTTGCTGTGGCCCCCAAGGTAGAATCGCTCAGGCAGGTAGGGCGCCATTCGATTCACGTATTCAAGGGCTTCCACCTGCGCGAGTATCGCTTCTTCGAACGCGAAATGGAAATCCTCTTTCCAGCCCAAGATAGACGTATCGGTTCCCCGAAACGCGACAAACGCCTCGCCCGTGGGAAGGAAAATGGTCATCGCAAAAAACTGGTTGACCGTCTTTTCCTCGAAGATGTTTTGGCAAAACCCGATTTTGATGTCCTTGAACCGACGGGATTTCATCATGAGCTTGACCATCGTCGTATTCGAGATGGCGTCGACAGAACCCCGGTAGAAGGCAAGCGGATCCTCGACGACCAGTTTCTTGAGACGCAAGGGCTTGACTTTCGGTTCGTCGATGCTTGGGGCGACAAGCTGAAAATTCACGTACGAAAGCTCGCTTAAGATCAAAGCATCGATTTCATTGAATGCCATTTCGCGCAGGGTGCATTGGCCAAACCGCCGGAGATAGGTATTAATATTCACGCTTGTCCTCCTTCGTTCCCATTATACAAAAACGCCCGTAACAAATCCTTTACGATAAAAAGAGGAGGAAAGGGGGCGGTTCTTCTTTATAATGGTTCCATGAGCCCATTAGCATCCAGCGTCTCGCAACGGGAAAAAGAGTTGCGCCTTTTAGCCAAATACGAAAAGCAGAAGAAAAAGAAAAAGCCAAGAGGCTATTTCTGGTACATGTTGCTCGTCCTCGCCCTCATTTACATCGTGGACGAAGTCGCGACGAACCTGCCGAACTCCCTTGAGACGGAAATCAACGTCGCGCTCTTTGGTTTGCCCTTCATCACGGCAAACGGCTTCGGTCTTGAGCAACTCAACGCCGTCGCTTTCCATGGGGCCATGGAACCCGCGCCCATCTACGACGCTTTATCCCAAGGCCTTTCCTGGATCGGGATGGTCAAACTGGTCGCGAACGTGACGTTAATCGCCTCCATGTTCTACCGCCCGTTGGCGGACAAATACGGCAGACGTATCTTCTTGTTCGTCAACACGATTGGGATGGCAGCCGCCTTGGTCGTCCTATATTTTGCGAGCAACATTTGGGTGTACGCGTTGGGTTTCTTGGCTCTTCGCTTCTTCGTCACGCCGGACCAGCAAGTCATCTATCTTGT
The DNA here is from genome assembly GCA_016296285.1 of Bacilli bacterium. Lineage (GTDB taxonomy): Bacteria > Bacillota_I > Bacilli_A > RFN20 > CAG-826 > Alloenteromonas. The sequence goes on along the minus strand of JAEDJP010000006.1, from coordinate 3,568 downwards.
CGAGATTTCGCCCGAGAAACACCGTGGGACCCTTCTCTCCATCACGAAAGGCCTCGCGGAATTCGGGTTGGTCCTCATGTGGCTCCTCCGCCGCATCTTCCTTCAGGAAAGCGTCCCCTCTTCCTATCGTTCCTTGTTCCTCGTCATCAGCATCGCCGCCGCCATCATCGCCTTCATTGCCCTCTTTTGTTCGAGGGAAAGCGATGTCTTCCTCGATGAGAAAATCGCCTATTTGAAGAAGTCGCCCGAAGAACGCGCCCAAGAAAAGGCAGACGCGAGCAAAGCCCAAGGCGGGTTCTTCGCGGCCCTCAAATACACGATGAAAAACAAGCAACTCCGCTGGATCATGATCGTCACCGCGGTCGTCGAGATCGCCTATTCCTGCTGCAACAACTACAGCAACGTCCTGAGCAACGGGATCCTTGGGGTCGGTTACCTCAATCAGGCGCAAGCGACGGAAGTCGGGTTCTTCTTCCCCTTCAGCTGCGCGGTCGTCACGATGCTCTACGGATATTTCGCGGATCGTTTCGGCCGCAAGCCGACATCCATCGGCCTTCTCGCCCTCGCGACCCTTGGTTTCATCGGCGAATTCGTCGCCCTCTATCTCGGATGGCCTCTTGCGGTCATCGGCCTCTTCCTTGGCGTCGTTCTCGGCGCGGACTGGGCCAACGGCGACCTTTACGCCATGATGGCAACGGAATCCAGCGCGACGAACCTGCGCGCTTCCGTCATGTCCGTCTGGAGTCTCTTCTTCGGGGTCGGCATGGTGCTCAGCATGGGTGTCTGCGCCATCTTGCCCGCCGTCGTCGGAAAAGCGAATCTCTCCATCGGCTACTTCCTCGTTGCCGTCCCCGCCTGGGTCGTTGCCCTTGTCCTCCTCCAGCTCAAAGTAAAAGAGACCAAGGGCGCGGACTTAAAGACGGCGGGAAAGCAAGATTAAACCAGTTTGATTTTGTGCCCGCTTACGAGCTCGAAATGGCATTGGGTGATGCCGGCGTTGATATCGCCACATACGCCAGAGACGGAAAGAACGAGTTCTCCGTCCTGCCTTTTGAAGAGAACCTTTTGCTGATTCATCGCGGTTGGGGCAAGCAACACGGCTTGCACGCCTTTTTGCTCTTCGGGGCTCAAATCGGCATAAAACGGACATATGTCCTCAATCTTTTTTGATTTGTGGGACAATCCTTGGATGGCTCCATAACCCACGGAAATGATGATCGATTCCTTCTCGTTCTTGCCGATGACGGCCTTGGATTTGCCGTGCGTCAAAGCGACCCAGCACGTATTGAGACCGAGGCTTTGGCAAAACAAAACGAGCTTCTCGCCATAATAACCGGCGAGACGATCGAGGTCCTTGCCTTTTTTGCCGACGAGGGAGAAATACGATGAGACGTTCGTGAATTTGCCGTAATGCGCCATGAAGGAATCAAAGCATTTTGGTTCATCGTAAATCGCTTGGATGCGCAAGCCGCTTTCCTCGTTCAGCCTTTTGATTTCTTCATCGATCGCGACGCGTTTCTCCGCCTCGATGGGCTTAGGAAGGTATTGCCGGACGCTATGCCGGGCAACGATAAGGTCAAAGATATCCATGCCCACATTTTCGGGCGTTCCAAAACGAAAGGCAAAGAAAACAATGAAAAAGACTTATCCCCCAAGAAAAGAAATCAAAGATGAACGACGGAATGAGAGTTGATGAAGAACTCTTCTTGGCCCGGCAAGACCTTCTTCTCTTTCTTCGGGAACTTTTTGTCGAATTCCTCGATTTCCTTTTCATCCAGGTTGAACACCGGGCTTTCCTCATAGCGGTAGCGCCGTCCGTCGAGGGAATTCGGGACAAGTTCTTTCACGAGCAAGGCGCTACAGAAATAACCATCGTCAAAGCAAACGTTCTTTCGGATGCAGTTTACAAACCCGCGCGCCACATAATTCGAAGGATGTCCCAGAATAACGACAATGGCGGCACCCATCTCTTTGGCCTTCTCGAAGGAATGCTCAATCAAGGCCTTGCCAATTCCACGACGTTGATAGTCGGGATGGACGGAAAGAGGGCCGAAGGAAATGCAATTCTTGATTGTCCCGTCCTCGGCGATGAGCTTGGCACGTACATACATGATGCTTCCTACGATCTTTCCGTCGATCTCCGCGACGAAATCGAGTTCTGGGATGAAGGTCTCGTCGTCGCGAAGCAAATGGGCGAGATAATGCTCGGACGCCCCGGGAACATTCACGTTCCAAAACGCTTCCCGAATCATGTTCTCCACGACGGGATAGTCATCTTTCGTTTCCAAACGAATCGTGATTTCCGATGGGTCGAAATCGTTTTTCATGCATGCGTCTCCTTCTTTTCGGCTATTATGCATGACGGCAAGACAATCATGGAAACGCAAGCGTGAAATCCCTATCTTTTTTCGTTGCCTGAGGATTCGTGATCCTCTTGTTCTGGAAAGATTCTTTTTAACGCCAGGAATTCCCGAAGATAAAGCCCCCTTCTCATTTCGTTTTCGCCCTCATATTGTCGGTAGCTTCCGAAAATGAGCAAGGCATCGCGAAGCGGAATCCATCGGGGTTCCATGCCGACCTCTTGTTCTCGTTTGGTTAGCGAGATGCTGGCCTTGCCGGTGACCTGGCACAGGAAATACTTGCTGATGAACTTCTCGTTTCCGTAGTATTCGTCAATTTGGAGAACGGGCAAAGAGGGTTTCACTTGATAACCCGTTTCTTCCTGGACTTCGCGAGCAACGCAGTCGCTGTCGTCTTCCTCTTTTTCTTGGCCTCCGCCAGGAATCATCCATTGCCCCGTTTTGGTCTCGTACGACAGCAGGATGTCCTCCCCTTGAAGAACGATCCCACGGCACGCGATTCTGCTCTTTCGATAGTGCCCAAAATAGTTGTCTCCAACGACCTCAATGACTTCTTCGGGCCTTTCGACATTTGGGATTCCTGGGAAGAGAAGATTCATAAATGCCTTTCGCGATTCCACGATGTTTTCAAAAATGCCTTCATGATCGAATCCTCGCTGACGTTGCATTCCGCCAATGAGGACCAAGGATCAAAGCGGGAGCCTAGACGGCAAAAGAACGTTTTTCGCTAAAAGGCGATCGGGAAATCGTGTAATTCTTCTCTTTCCGCTTGATCGTGTCAAGCACGAGGGAAATAGGAAAAGAGCGATTCTCCTCTCGTCGATTCCGTTTGTTGGAACATGGTTTCTGATTATGTGCGGGGTGTTCCAAGGCGCGAACGCAGAACGAAAAAAGGCTCCCTCAGGAACCTTTCTATCTCAGCCACCGCAGCAAACGCCGCAACGGAAGAATGATTTCACGTGGTGGAGCATAGCGGGATCGAACCGCCGACCTCGTCCTTGCGAAGGACGCGCTCTCCCAGCTGAGCTAATGCCCCACGGCTCGGTTAATATATACGAATTGAGGCCACGTTTCAAGAATCAAAACTCGCCTTTCTCGTTCTGCGCTTGGTCTCCTTCCTCGCGACGAAGATTCCGCGTGAGAAAGTTTAGGCGTGTCATTATCCGGTAACTTGTTTCTAGTCTTTCTTGGCCTTTAGGACATACTTT
>JAEDJP010000080.1 GCA_016296285.1 Bacilli bacterium | reverse complement strand
AACTGGTTAATCGGGGAGCTTGGTACCCCCGGCGAATATCAATACCAAGCAATCCACTTAATCACGACCGGCGTTGTACTTCTTGTTTTGGGTCTCGTGATATTTCTTGGAAGAACCAAAAGGATTTCCGATAAGGGCAAGAAGATCATTTTGCGTTCCATCGCCATCTTCCAATTGGCGTTCGAAGTTGGCTGGAGGCTCATCTATCTCTTTGTTAAGAAAGACGACATCTTGTGCTGGTGGCCGACGTATCCCTGCAATTTGGGCGGGATCATCATCCCGATCATCGCCTTGACGAACTGGAAGGTGGGCAAGAAGATGTTTTACCTGTTCGGCTTTATCGGGGCGATTCTCACGTTTGCCTTGCCCGAAGGAATTTTCTGCAGGGACGTTATGGTCTTCCCGATTCTCAAGAGCGTTTTGCAGCACACGGGGCTTTTGCTGATCCCGTGCTTTGAGCACGCGGCCAACACGTACCGCCACAACATCAAGGATTATCCTTGGACGATCCTTGGCTGCCTCATTCATATGCTGAATTGCGAGGTCATCGACCGCCTGCTTGGATTCACGGGCGATTACATGTTCTTAAGAAGCGGGATGCCCTTCGAAATCCCGGGCATTCCCAACTTCATCGTCACGATCGTTTTCGCCATCATCGTGATGGCCATCCTGTCCTATTTGAGCGATATCAAAACCTCGAACGAATTCCTACTCAAAAAGAAGGCGGCGAAATAACCTTTCGTTTATAGACGTGCTTCCAAGCTAAGCTCTTTTTCTGCGCCCTTCATTGTTATTTTGAGGCTCTGTAACTTCTGATGGGGATGGGGTTTTCGGCCATCCCCATCGATTGTTACAGCTTTCGCGGGTTTTGGGAAAAGGAAAAAGCCTCCTTTGATGCTCTATTGTCGGTCACATAGAGATCGAGGCGAGACCACGCGGATCCTAACGCATTTCCCCGTCCTTCGGGATGAGGCCGGGGGATCCCGAAAGGACGGAAGGCCCGATCGAGTCGGGGGGGTCGTCCACGAGGTTGGGAGGCGAGCAAAGCCGACATGGCCCAGGCCAGAATCGGCCCTGCTTATGGATGCTGGGACATCGAAACGCCCCGGAAGCGTTTCCTCCTCATGAGGTGGAACCGAAACGGATAGGAAAAAACCGCCCTTTCAGGCGGCCCTTGGTTCATCCCCATTGGGGTTACAGTTTCGGCGGGTTGCCGCCGCGCCATCCCCATTCATCCCCATCAGAAGTTACAGAATCAAAGAAAACCCGCTTCCGCGAGGGAAACGGGTTTTGCGTTTGATTCAATCGGCCGATTAGAACATCGCCTTGGCGGCGTCTTCGGCGTTCTTGATGAGCTGGACGTAGGAGGTGGAGCCTTCCTTGACGGTGTTGAGGTCGGTCCAGGTCGCGCCGGTGACGACGTCTTCTTCGCCGTCCTTGACGACCCAGTACTTCCTGCCGTCTTCGCCGGCTTCGGTCTGCTTCGTGGCAGCAAGGCAGGCGTCGGTGCCGTAGGTCATGACCATCGCGACGGTGGCGTCACGGTTTTCCTTCCAATTGAAGGTGGTTCCGCCATAGCCGTTCTCGTCCTTGTCGAACTTGGAAACGTCGGCTTCGACGTTGCCGGTGGAGACTTCGTAGACAACCTTGCCACCGTTGACGAGGTGGTTGACGTAAGCCTTCTGGTTGGCGACGTTGGTGAACCAGTTGGTGTCTTCGCCTTCTTTGACATAGCCGACGAGGGTGACTTTGCCGTCATCACCGGTAACGGTCTTGGCGGTGAGGGTCACATCACCGATCTTGGCGGTCTTGTAAGCATAGGAATCGCCGTGCTTGCCAGCATACTTGACATAGTCGGTTTCGGCAAGGCCAGTGACATCGGTCGGGGCGACTTGGGTCGGGAGGCAGTATTCCTTGAGGGTGACCGCAGCGATGTTGATGTCGCCGTGGTAGTCCTTGGTGAGGCCAACGGTGGCAACGCCGATATAGCCAGCGCCGTGGACGAGGTTGACATCGGTGCCGACCTTCATGGCGTCGGACATGGTGACGTTGATGGTGATGTCTTTGGCCGGCATCTTCCAGATGGCGGCGGTCTTCATCGTGTTATTGATGGAAGCTTCGAGGGTGTTCTTGGCAACGACGACGCCTTCGGCGGAAGCGCTGTAGCCATAGTAGCCGCTGTGGTAGTTCTCGAGGTCAGCGCCCTGGATGAGGAAGCCGCCCATCGCGCCTTCGAGGATCTCGACGGTGTGGGTGCCTTCGGTCTTGAAGTAGGAATCGATGCCGCTGCCCGTGATATTTTCCCATTCGCTGGCCTTGACGTTGTAGCGATCAAAGGCGGTGGTGTTGTCGGTGATGTTGAGGGTAGCGGTGTGGAGGGTGCCACCGGTGACGGCCTTGGAGTGGAACTTGAAGGTCGGGACATCGGCGGTCATCAAATACTCGATGTAGCGGACGCCTTCGAGGCTGATCTTGCCGCTGTAGGTGTCATAGGCATCGGAGGCGGTGCCAACCTTGGCCTCGACGCGGGCGCCGTTGACTTCGGCGTAATCGAGTTCGTTCGCGCCAGCGAAGGTCGGAACGACGGCGATCTTGGTGTTGACGTGCGGGGTGTAGATGAAACCGCCGCTGAATTCACCGAAGACGGAAGCGGTGAGGAGGTTCGCGTCAGAGCCGTAGTCAATGACGACGCCGCCGTAGACGGAAGGTCCGGGTTCGAGGGACTCAACCGGCTGATCGTTGCCGCAAGCACTCAGAAGAGCTGCCGCAGCAACAACGAGAAGAACATTCTTCATGTTTTTCATTTGTTTTTCTTTTTCCTTTCAAAAAGATCCTTTTAGGACAGCCATCATTCTATACGTGTGTGCTTGCGTGTGCAAGCAAGACCGAAATCAACGCGAGTGATTTACCGATTTAACGATACCGATTAGCAAAAGAGAAAGGACGTATATCCGTATTTGAGAAGAGAAAGCTCAAATTAAAGGACCGTTCTGCAAATAAGATAGGTTAAATAACCGGCATAAAGGGCCACGAACAACCAACCATAGGCTTTTTTGATCTTGCCGGTGAAGGAAAGGCCGAAGAGAAGAAGGGATGCCCCCGCCATGACGACGAGGTCGACCCAAATCTGATTCCCGACGACGAGGGGGTTGACGGTCGAGGCGATGCCGAGGACAAAGAGGATGTTGAAGATGTTGGAACCGATGACGTTTCCGAGGGCCATGTCGTTTTGTCCCCTCATGGCCGCACGGCTCGAAACGATGAGTTCGGGCAAGGAGGTTCCGATCGCGACGATCGTGAGACCAACGAGGGATTCAACGAGGTTCTGATCAAGGTTGGCCGCGGTGCCGATGCCGACCGCGATATTCTTAGCCCCATAGACGACGGCTTCGCCTCCGATGATGACGCCAAGAAGGCCCAAGACCGTGCATAAAACGGCTTTGCCAACGGACATATCCTTGATTTCGGGCTCCTCGGTATCAGCGGCGAGGCCGAGCTTTTGCTGGCGTCTTGAGGAAACGACGAGATAAGCGACGTATCCAATGATTCCAACGACCAAGATGATACCTTCCCAACGGAGGATGGCGTATTCGCCACCCGCGTTGTTCCAAAGCAAAACGAACAAGACGCATAAGGCGGTGGCGCCCAGCATGATGGGGAGTTCTTTCTTGAGGGTGCTCTTCTTGACCGCGATGGGGGTGAAGATGGCAGAGATGCCCAAAACAATGAGGATGTTGCAGATGTTCGAACCGACGACGTTCCCGATCGCGACGTTCGCGTATCCCCCTTGCAAGAGGCACGTGATGGAGTCGGAGACGGAGACCGCGAGTTCAGGACAGGAGGTGCCGAAGGCGACGACCGTAAGGCCGATGATCATGGTGGAAACCTTCATCTTTTTGGCAAGGGATGCCGCCCCGTCCACGAACACGTCCGAGCATTTCCAAAGGGCGAAAACGCCGGCGACAAGAGCGACGACGCAGATGATCCACGACCACCATTCCGACATAGGCACATCCGGTATCATAACGAAACCTCCAAATGATAAAGCGGAGGAATTATACCCCATATCACGCGCGAGAAAAACGCCTTCGTTTCATGGGTCTCGATTTGCAAAAACCAAGAAAGTATGGGAACATATCGGGCCTCAAGGCATGAAGAAAGGAGGCTTCATGAGAGTCGCGTTACACGAGCACCTCACCGGAAAGAAGATCTTTTTCGCGGTCATTGCGCCCATCTGCATGATGGTCTTTTCTTCGCTCTACACGCTCGTTGACGGGGTGTTCATGGCATCCTTTGTCGGCTCCGACGCGTTCGCGGGAAACAACCTTGTTTGGCCCTTTTTCGCGATTCTGGCTTCCCCTGGCTTCATGTTCGGGAGCGGGGGCGCTGCGTTGGTCGGGAAGTATTTGGGGCAGAAACGGGAAGAGAAAGCGAACCGTGCTTTTTCGTTTTTGCTTCTCGCGGTGCTCGTGACGGGCGTCGTTCTTGGCCTCGTTGGCTTTTTTGCCATGCCTTTTTATGCCCGAAAGATGGCTTTGCTTAGCGATCATCCAACGCAGGCGATGGTTGATTATGGCATCACTTATGGCAGGATTCTCTCCATTGGCATGCCCGCTTTCATGTTGCAACTCTTCTTCCAATCTTTCTTCTCAACCGCCGAAAAGCCATACACGGGGTTCTTATTTACCGTTGCGGCGGGCCTGGCAAACATCGGACTCGACGCTTTGTTCATGGGGCTGTTTCGCTGGGAGGTTGAGGGGGCTGCCACCGCGACCGTGATCGGTTATGCCGTCGCCGGGTTTGGCCCCATCCTTTATTTTCTTTTGTCCAAAAAGACCCCGATTCGCCTTGGCAAGGCGGAGTTCGATGGCCGGATTCTCGCGAAGTCCGCGAGCAACGGAATCAGCGAACTCATCTCGAACGTCTCATCTTCGATTCTCGCGATCTGCTACAACGTGCAGCTTCTTCGTTATATCGGCCCCGTTGGCGTTTCTGCGTATGGCATCATCTTGTATTTCGCCTATACCTTCAACGCGGTTTTCATCGGGTATGCCATCGGCGTCTCTCCCTTTGTCGCCTATCAATTCGGGGCGCAAAACAAAAAAGAACTGCGTCACATCCTGAAGCGGTCGCTCCTGCTGATCGGCATCATCGGCGCGGCCATGTTCCTCTTATCGGAATTCGCGGGTCCTTATTTGTCCATCGCCTTCGCATCCGGGAATGAGGAACTGGCTTCCCTTTCCTCGTATGCGACGCGCATCTATTCCTTTGTCTTCCTGTTCTGCGGGTTCAGCATGTTCGGATCTGCGTTCTTCACCGCCCTCAACAACGGGTTGGTATCCGGGATCATCGCGGTCGTTCGCGCGCTTGTTCTTGAGATGCTCGCGATCTTCTTGCTGCCTCTTTTGCTCTCGGTCGACGGGATTTGGTCCGCCTCCGTGTTCGCGGAGATCGGCGCGGCCATCATGACCGGTGTCTTGCTCCTGACGGAACGAAAGAAATACGGGTATTAATCTCTATTCATCGTAACGTTTCGAATTGCCGTAGCTTTGCTCGACCGGATATTTTTCCGCGTTGCGTTTCATTTTCTTTTTCATCGTCGCGATGGGATCGAGGCCATAGGCGTCGCAAAGCATGTAGCAATAAAGAAGGACGTCAGCGACTTCCTCCTCGACTTTTTCCACGGATTTTTCCTTGCTGTCCCATTGGAAGACTTCCAGGAGTTCGCCCGCCTCAATCGCGACGCTTTTGGCGAGGTTCTCGCCCGTGTGGAATTGCTCCCAGTTGCGTTCGTGAACGAAACGGCGAATGTCATGCATGATATCGGTTTCCATGTGCTTGCCTCTTTTCTCCATAATGATAAAGCATGCCGGCCTTTTGAAAAGATGGAGGCGAAAACGAAAGAGCGCGGAAAATATGCTAGACAGACCGCGCGAGAAAGAGTACATTTTCCAAGCA
>JAEDJP010000079.1 GCA_016296285.1 Bacilli bacterium | reverse complement strand
GTTTAGCGGTCCTGCTTCTTCTTGCGGATGAAGAAGACGAGGGATCCGGCCGTGACACCGCCCGTGAGGACGATGAGGGAGATGGCGGCGGCGTTGGTCTTCTCGGAGACGCCCGCTTCGCTATGGAACGGGCTAGCGGCTTTCGGGGAGAGGAGCAGGTTGGAGTCGAGCTCATCGCCGTTTGCGATGGCCCAAGCCTGGAGACGGGCGTAGACGTCGGCGTTATCCGTGACGAGGAGGCGCTGATCCTCGGTGAGCTTGTTGAACGCTTCCTTGGCGGTCGCGTACCAGGATTCGCTCACGCACTTGCCCGTGCCGGTTTCGCCGACGGGGGCGGAAGCCATGTGCATATGCTTGATGATGAAGGTGTTGGCAATTTGTTCGTCCGTGATCGTTTGTGGCAGGAAATAAAGGGCGACGGCGGCTTGTCCGGAAGAATAGCAGGAGAAAATCGAACTGCTCGAGTTGTAACGAAGGAGGTTCCTGGTATTGGTCCCGGATGCTTTCACGCTTGAAGTGGAAAGGTCAATCTGCCAACGGCCGTTATCATCGAGATCGGTCTGCGTTTTCAGGTGATTGCTGTCCGAACTGGCGGCATAGAGGTAACCATTCTTGACCGCATCGAAGAACGTGTAGCGAATGCCATTTGCGGTATCCTCGATTCCAAGGGTCAGAGAGACAAATCCGGCAGCGGGGACAAGGGCGGCGCCAGTCAAAGCAGCGCGGTTATTGTCTTTTTGGGCTCCCATGACTTTCGTGCCATCAGCATTCCCAATCAAGACAGTCATGCCTTGGTAAAGCCCATCGTTGCTGGCGATTTTGGTCATCTTGGGGATGTTCCAGTGGGCATAAAGAGTCAGGTCTTTGGTGACGACAACGCTGGCACCGACGGCATAGGTGACATCGCCGGTTGCGCTTGTGGCCCAACCATCAAAATCATAGGAACCGTTTGTGAAGGAGGCATTGGCCGCGGCGACATAGGAAGAGGCATCGGCGACCGCGACTTTCTCGGTGAAAGCCTCGCCGTTGCCACCGTTAGGATCATAGGTGACCGCGTAGTGGGTCCGATCCCATTGGGCATAGAGGGTGGTCGCGCCAGAAACGACAAGGGAATCGCCGGGGGCATAGGCGGTTCCAGAACCGTCGGCCTCGGTGTTCCAGCCTGCGAATTCATAGTTTTCTTTGCTGAGCGCATCGCCAGAAAGAACGGTTGCGGTGGCGCCAGCGAGATATTCGTTCGAATCGGTCACCGTGCCGGTTCCGCCATTCGAGTCGTAGGAAACGGGGAACGTGGTGGATTCGGAGAGGGGCTCATACATCTCGACTTTGCTAAATTGAACGTACTTATTGTCCTTGCTGTTAGAAACAGTAACGTTAAAAAGAAATTTATAGAAAGAATTCGAAGCCCAAGTCGTTCCATCCGTCGGAACAAATGAGAGGGTGGAACTGGCCTTGAAAGTGGCGGAAACCGTATCAATGACTGTGTTATAAGCCTCATCGGAAGCAACGATGAGTTGGAGAGAATTAACCGTAATCGAAGAAGCAGTGCCAACCGTGAGATCAACTTTGCTAATCTCTTTGGCCATTGCGGTTTTCGAATAAACGGCACGATCCGTCTTGCTCAAACTCTTTCCGCCAACACGCCAGGGTTTTGTCGTCGCATTTCCCGTAACGTTCCACTTAATCCCATCAACCGTAACGTCGCAATTTCCTGTGTACGAATTATTCGAACCAGCCACGGCCGTCGTATCTAGCGTATAGGCGAGCGTATTTTCCGCTTTCGTCATCATCGCGCTTTTCGTCAACGACGTGGCCGTCGCGGCGACCGAAAGCGCAAGGCTAGCAAGCCCGAGGACCAGGATCGTTCCAGTGCGTTTCTTCATGTTGTTCTCTCCCGTGATCGATTGGCGCCTGTTCCATAGGAAAGGCATATCTTCAAAAGGAATCATAGAGAGAGAGAGAGAGAGAAACAACCCCCTTTACGCGCGAGGTCGATTCTTGAAGGAACCACCCCTTATAAAAGTAAGGATGGCATTCCCTCGTTTTCATCGGGGAATGCCATCCTCGTTTTGATAACGGAAGGCGCGTCAAAATGCGTCAATGGTAAAGAAAAAGCCCGCGGGAAGGTCGCGGGCGAGAGGCCAAGGGAAATGGGCGGGATGGAGGCTTGGATTTCGGGGTGAGGTCAAGGAGGCAAAAAGCCCGAAAACATAGCCTATGTTAACCAAAGGGACTGGTTACTTTTCAAGAATCGCCGCGAGGCGAAGGTCGCGGCAATAGAGGCGCAGTTCCTCTTCGTGGGTGGACAAGATGAGCTCATTCATGGAATTTCCCTCCTTTGAGGTGGTCTAGAAGCGTATGAAAATCGGTCTTCTCGGCATAGGCGAGGATTTCTTTCTTGCCGATCGAAGGGTCGTCCATCATCTGGAACAAGGTCACGAAGGCATAGGGGACGGACCCGTAATCCTTTTGGCGATATAAGGATAGGTACTTATAAATCGTCGGCCTGCTTTTTCCTTATGAGGGCGGAAAGTTCGGTGATCGGGGTGCGCGTTTCCATGAGCCCCTAAAGGATGCGAACGAAAACTCGTAAAGTGAATTTTACAACGATGAAAGGATTCAAGCCCTAGGTTACCAAGGGGGTTCTTCTCTTCAGGCAAGTTCCCAATGCCCGGAACGCGACGACCCGACGCGCCTGATCTTGCCCGCGGCCTTGAGCGAATCAAGGGCCCTTTGCACGGTTCGCGGCGATTTGCCGATCAAGGCGGCGATCCCGTCTCTTGATAACCCAAGATCCCGTTTCAAGGCATTGAGGACCATTTCCTCGGTGGGGATTTTCGGCGCGGCGGAGAACCTCCTTGCGATGACCGGCCTCGCGAGGCAAGCCGAGGATTCCTCCTTTGATTTCTTCCTTTTCTTGCTTTCTTGGGGGCGCTTGAACACGAAGCTGAACCCGTATTCGGAGCGCGTATAAGAGAGGGCGATGCCGCGCTTCCCGCAGATGCTATACGTCCTCTTGAGGCCGCTTCCTTGGATCTCGACGCTTTTGGAACGGTAAAGGATGTCAAGGATCTTCTTGTTCCGCGGGATGGATTGCATGCGGCGCAGCGCGAAATCCTCGGGGGTGAGATGGGGCGGGAATTCCCCGGGGTTGTAAATCTCGATCTCCGTCGGGGTGATGTCGATCTCGTGCTCGGTTTCCCCGCGGTAATTCGCGTGGGCGAAGGAATTGACCACGATCTCGCGGATGGCATCGGTCGGGATCTCGGGGATCTCGTCCCTCGTGAGGCCGTCTTCCCCGAGTTCGACCTTCCAGTCGATGTGGCGCTGGATGTAGGAAATCGCCGCGTCGATCAGGTTGTAGACGTTGTCCTCGAGCCGCACCGCGTCGGCGAAACGGATCCTTTCGTCCGTGAAATAGACCGCCATCTTGAGGACGACCGGCTTCTTCTTCGAAAACAGGATCCTGCCGGCGTTCGTGAGCCTTTCCTCGACGAGGAGGCCTAGCATCGCCATTAGATCAGATGGGTCATAAACCTCCATCGGGATCAATCGCCCGCAGGAAAGGGATCGCTCGTAAAAGCTTCGGAAGGCTTTCTCATCGACGTCGAGGATCGTTTGATTCGTGAGGTTGTTCTCCCAAGAGGAGGAATAATCCGTGTCGAGCATGACGCGCTTCAGTTCCGCGGGGGTCATTTCCTCCGCCCGGTCGACGACGCGCTTGTAGTACCTGCCATAGGAAGAATACGGCCGTTCCGTCCCCGTCGCGCGGAGTTCGATCACGGGCAAGCCATCCAAGATCGTTTCCCGAATCTCGGGATAGATCATGGGACGGATCGCCTCTTTCACGGTCCTTGCGACGTCATCGAGGGTACCGGCCCCGATTTGCTGGCCAGAGACGTCCCCGTTCGGCTTGACCCCGAAATAGACCGTCCCGCGGCCATGCTTGTTGAGCATCGCGACGAGATCGTCCATCGCGCTTTTGACCTCGCCCGTGCTCTTCTTGAATTCCAATGTTTCGTTTTCCTTGCCGAGATTCATGCGACGCACCTCCGTTCTCTTCGCTTCCATTATGGCACGACACACGAAAAATGTCACCAATCATGTCACCAAAAATGGCACCAATCATGGCACGAAAAAAGGGCCAGGTCGCCCTGGCCCAAAAAGGGTTTTGCCTATTTGGCGGGGAAGCGTTCGCGGTCCGCGACGTAGGAGGTGTGGAGGAGTTCTTCCGCTTTCTCGGAGCACGGCTCCCCGAGGTAATCCTTGTAGAGGCGGATGATGTCGGGGTTGTTGTGGCTCTGGCGGATCGGGCGCCCCTCGTCGATGCGGTAGAGGATATCCGCGCGCTTTTTGCGGTAGGTCTCGAGGATGTCCTCGCTTTCGTTTGGCAGAAGGGCGGGCTTCACGAACGGCTGGCCGCCGCCGTTGATGCAGCCGCCGGGGCAGGCCATGATCTCGATGAAGGCATAGGGGGATTCCCCGGCCTCGATCTGCTTGAGGAGGGCTTCCGCGTCCTTCATGCCGCTTGCGACGGCCACCTTGACCTTGGTGCCCTTGATGTCGATCTCGGCGTCCTTGACGGAAGCAAGGCCGCGGACGGCGTGGAATTCGATCGGGCCGTATTCCTCGCCGGTGAGGGCGTGATAGGCGGTGCGGAGGGCGGCTTCCATGACCCCGCCGGTGGTCCCGAAGATGGCCCCGGCGCCCGTGTATTCGCCGAGGAGGTCATCGTCGAATTCCTCGTTCGGGAGCTCGGGATAGGCGATGCCGGCGCGCTTGATCATGTCCGCGAGCTCGCGGGTCGTGAGGACGGCGTCGACGTCGGGTAGCCCGATGGCCGCGTTCTGCGGGCGCTTGGCCTCGCCTTTCTTGGCGACGCACGGCATGACCGAGACGACGAAGATGTCCTTCGGGTCGATGCCATGGGCTTTCGCGAAGTAGGTCTTGATGATGGCCCCTTCCATCTCGTGGGGGGATTTGCAGGTCGAGACGTGGGGGATGAGGTTGCCATGGAAATATTCCATGTAGTTGATCCAGCCCGGGGAGCAGGACGTGATCTGCGGGAGGACGCCGTCGCCTTTGATGCGGTGGAGGAGCTCGGTGGCCTCTTCCATGATCGTGAGGTCGGCGCCGAAATTGGTGTCGAAGACGCGGTAGAAGCCGAGGCGGTGGAGGGCGGCGACCATCTTGCCGGTCCCGTCGTCCTCGCCGATGCGATAGCCGAATTCCTCGCTGATGGCGGCCCGGACCGCGGGGGCGGTCTGGACGATGACGTATTTGCCGTCGCGCATCGCCTGGTCGACGAGGTCGATCTCGCGGTGCTCGCTCAAGGCGCCGGTGGGGCAAACCTCGACGCATTGGCCGCACTGGATGCAGGGGCTCTTGGCGAAGCTGCGGTTCGCCGCCGGGGCGACGATCGTCTCGAAGCCGCGGCCCTCGAACCCGAGGACCCCGATGCCTTGGGCGTCCTTGCATTTCTCGATGCAGCGGCCGCAGAGGATGCACTTGCTCGTGTCGCGGATAAGGCCCGGGGCGACGTCGTCGTAGGTGGTCTTGGTCTTGGCCCCGGGGAAGCGGTTGTCCCGGGCCCCGGTGATCTTGGCCACCTCGAGCAATTCGCAGCGCCCGTTTTTGACGCAGGTCTGGCAATCCTTCGAGTGGTTGGAGAGCAAGAGCTCGACGGAGGTGCGGCGCGCCTCGACGGCCTTGGGGGAGGAGATGCGGATGACGAAGCCCTTCTCCGCGGGGACCTCGCTCACGGGGTAGACGCAGGAGGCGAAGAGCTTGCCGCCGCGGGGCGAGGTGATCTCGACGAGGCAGACGCGGCAGGAGGCGAGCGAATTGTGGCCCTTGTTCCAATAGCAGAGGGTCGGGATGCGGTAGCCGACAGAGCGAGCGGCCTCGAGGACGGTCAAGGATTTGTCGACCGCGTAAATGCGGCCTTCGATGTTGATGTTGATCTTTTCCATGG
>JAEDJP010000078.1 GCA_016296285.1 Bacilli bacterium | reverse complement strand
AGAGCGAGACGCCCCTCACATTTTCAAAAAACGGAATTAACTATGAGAATTGGCACGAGTTGGAGAAGCCGTTTCTCGCGTTTGACGAAGGGTTTCACTTCCCTCGAAAGAAAGAAAAGTAACCGAAAAAAGAAACCATCCGCCAAAAAGAACGGGGACGTGTATGCGTTTTCGGTCCCGTTTTGGCATCTTAAATCCCTCGTCGCCAAATTGCCTTCTATCAAAGATAGGATTTCCTTTGTATCATAAACGCATGGTCACAGAAGAAATCCTCCGCAAAAGCTATAAATCCCGTCCCCGGGTCGGCGTCGTCATCCAGGGTATCATCTCCCTTCTTTTCGTCGCCTTCGCCGCGGTGTTCCTGATCCTCTACGTCACGAAGCCCGAGCTCTTCGCGTTCATGACGGCCATCCAGACGTCGTTCCCCGATCCCAGCTTCACCCTTTACGACACGGTCAATTACTATTTCCTGCATCTCGTCGTGGTGATGCTCGTTTTGCTCGTCCCGATCAACCTCGCCGCAAGCGTCGCCGGGTCCCGCGCCTTCTATTGGTGCTTCGCCGGGCTCTCGATCCTCCTCGAGATCGCGTTCATCCCCGTCTACGTCATCGCCTGCATCCCGCCCCTCGCCGCTTCCTTCCCCGCCGAGACCGTCCTCCTCTTCCAGAACACCATCCTCCCCATCCTGATCTACGGCCAAATCGGGATCCTGGCCCTCGCCTCGATTTTCGAGATCCTCTATCCCGTTCTTCCCTGCTTCACCTATCGCGAGATCTACCGTCTCCGCCGCGATCGCATCGTGGATGCCCGCGATGGCAATCTCAAGAACCCAGCGACCGGCGAGAAGATGACCCCCCGGGACGTCCGCAAGGCCTTCTCCCTCAACTATCGGAAGAAGCACTTCGGGGCCATGATCGACCTCCTTTATTCCCACGTCTTCGAGAAGGTCAAGACGGGCAAGCTCACCCAGGACGAATTCCGGCACTTCTGCAACGTCACCTGCAGGGTCGAGGCCAAATCCCGCACGGAAGAGCTCGAATACCTCTACGGGGAAAACAATTTCGCGATGCTCTCCCTCATCTACGAACGTTTGCTCGCTCAATCCAAGATCAAGGACATCGGGCAACGGAAATTCGCCGAGGACCGCGCCTTCTTCGACCTCATGAAGAAGAACGCGTCGAACCCGCAAGCCCCGCAAGCGCCCGCCTCTCCCAAGCCCGCTCCCGCCCCTGCCCAACCATCCCCGGCTCCCCAACCGGCCCCGAAGCCCGCTCCCAAGCCCGCAAGCCCCGCCCCCTCTCCCATCGGGGAAGCGTGGAAACAAGAAAAGAAATGACGAAAAAAGCTGAGGTTCACGCCTCAGCTTTTCGTTTGCGCTCCCTTACTTCTCGAGCTCTTTCTCGAGGAGGTCGACGAGCTCGTTCATGCGACGGACGACGGCCTCGAACGGGGCTTTGCTCGTGAGGTCGACGCCGGCTTTCTTGACTTGCTCGACGGGGTAGTCGCTGCCGCCGCTGCGGAGCAAATCGAGATACCCATCGAAGGCCCCAGCTTCCTTGTTCTTGACGCGCTCGTAGATAAGCATGGAGCTCGTGAAGCTCGTCGCGTACTGATAGACGTAGAAGGGGGTGTAGAAGAGGTGGGGGATGTAGGCCCAGACAAGGGGCTTAAGGCCTTCCTCGGCGATGTCGATGCCATAGTATTTCTTGTAGAGGTCCACCATGATCGAGGAAAGCGTGGCCGCGTTGATCGGCTCGCCCTTCTCGGCGAGTTGGCTCGCGAGGAGCTCGTAATGGCCGAAGAGCGTCTGGCGGTAGAAGGTCGCGCAGATCTCGTCGATGGCCTTCTGCAAGAGGGCGATGCGGTCCTGGTGCGAGAGGGAATCCCCCTGAAGCAGGTAATCGAGGAGGTTGTGCTCGTTGAAGGTCGACGCGATTTCCGCGACGAAGATCGTGTAATTCTGCTTGAGGGTCGGCTGGGCCTCTTCGCTATAGAGGGTGTGGATGGAGTGCCCGGATTCGTGGGCGAGGGTGAAGACGTCATCGAGTTCTCCCTCGAAATTGAGGAGGATGAACGGGTGGATGTCGTAGCCCCCGTTGGAATAGGCCCCGGTCCGCTTGCCCGCGGAATGGAAGACGTCGACGTAGCCTTCTTTCAAGACCTCGTGGGCCTTGCTTTGGAAGTCGGTCGGGAAGGAGGCGATGGAAGCGAAGAAGAGGTCGCGCGCTTCTTCGTAGGTGTAGGCTTTCTCGGATTTCGCGAGCTGGAGGAAGCGGTCGTAGGAACGATGCTTCTTAAGGCCCAACGCCTTGCGGCGGAGCTCGTAATAACGCTTCAAGGGCGCGGTGCCTTCCTCGCTCGAGGCGACGTCCACGAGGTTGTGGAACACGTCGAGGGGGATGGCGTTGCCGTAGAGGTGCTCCTCGAGGATGGAGGAATAGCCCCTGCTTTTCATCGTCGCGAGCTGGGCCTGGAGGCCGGTGTTGTAGATCTCGCCGTAGACGTTCTTGCGGTCATCGTAATAGGAATAGAGGGATTCGAAGATGGCCTTGCGGTCCTCGGCCTTCTCCGCCTTGCCGATGAGGGAGGTCCAGTTCGAGAGGTTGACCTCGATCTCGCGCCCGTCGGAGAGCTTGGCCTTCTTGGGCTTGTAGTCCGCGACCGTCAGGAGGGAATAGAGGCTCCCGGCCTCGCCCGCGTAGGACCCGAAATGCGAGAGCAGCGCTTCCTTGTCGGCGCTCAAGACGTGGTCTTGCCCGCGGAAGAGCTTCTCGAATTGGAAGGAATATTCCCCGAATTCGGGATGGGCGGCAAGGAAGGCCTCGACGTTTTCCTTGCCATAGGCGAGGAGCTCCGGCTCGAAGTAGGCGCTTTCGCTCAGCAAGGACTGGAGGGCGATCTCGACCTTCGATTCGTCCGCGACCGCATCCGCGTTCTTGCGGTCCAAGTCCGCGCGCATCGAGGAGAAGAACGCGAGCTTGATGTAAACCTGCGTGATTTTCTTGTCGAGGGCGAGGTAATCCGCGAGCCCCTCCCCGGTTTTGATCTTGCCGTTATATGCCTTGACTTCGCCGATCAAAGCCTTGAACGAGGCGAGGTCCGCGAGGAAGGATTCCTCGTCTTTATATAGGACGCTCAAGTCCCATTTGTTGTGGTTCATGTGGTACTCCTTTGCAATCGCCTGTCATTTTACAATAACGGGAAGCAAAAGGGGCAAAGGAGTTGCCTCATCCCCTTCCTTCTTGCCTCTCCTTGGGGGATAATGGCCTCATGAAACCCATCGTTCCCTTCCTAGCATCCCTTCTCCTCCTCGCTTCCTGCGCCCCCGACGAACCCGAGCCCCTCCCCTCGAACAAAACCTTGACGGAAGAAACATCATTCGTCGAGGACACGTCCATCGAGGAGATTCCCTCGACGGAAGAAGAACCTTCAAGCGACCCCTCTTCGGAGGAATCCACGATCGAATCGACGTCCGAGATCATGACCCCGGATCCCGGTTCCGTGCCGGTCGACGTTTCCTTCTCCCCGAGCAGTTTCCCCGAGAAGGAAAACAACACCTATCCCGAAGGCAAAACCATCGGGACGGAACCCTACGTGTTTTCTCTGGAAGCCGTCATGCAAGGCAGCCAGGACGACATCAACGGCACCCCGACGCCCTGCTTCCAGATGCGCGCGGGATCCAAAGGCGGATCCGCGATCACCTCGACGACCAAATTGACAGGCGTCCTCTCCTTGACCTATTTGATCAAGAGAACGTCTTATGGGGATTTCACGGGCTCCCTCACCGCCTACGTCGGGGATTCCCTCGACGCGATGATTCCCCTCGATCCCGCGGGGGAAGTGAGCCTCAAAGGCCAAAGGGAAAACGTCTTCACCTGCGAATTCGAGGACAAATACATCTCCCTCCGGAACGAATCCAAGTACGCGGTGAATGGGACGCTTCTGGAATATCACGCCACCAACGTCACGGGCCTAAGCTGGTGAGGCGTCGATTGATCCCCCCAACAACGAAAAGGGGCCGCTAGGAAGCCTGAAAGCTCCTCGCGGCTCTTTTTTCGTGCTCGAGATCATCGCCTACTGCGCGCGCTCGCGCCCTTACGGATAGGAAAGGATGGCTTTACCCGACCGGGGCTTCCTTCGTGAATTCCATCGCCTTGACGGAATCGAGGTAATCCCCCGTCGCGAAGGAATAGAAATACCGTTCGATGATGGCTTTGACCGCGTCGGTCGGCTGAGAACCGCTATCGAGGTCGTAGGTCGCGACGTTATATCCCTCTTCGTCGAAGCAGTCGTGATAGGCATACCCGTCGCCGTTCTCGACGAGGTTCCCAAGATAGAGGTCCGGGGTCACCTTGAGGAGGCTGCCGAGGATGTTCATCTCGCCCTTGAGGGTGCGCAAGGAGGTCGCGGTCTTGGAACCGGAATTGACGGGCACGCCCCCGAGGATCGGGGTGACGGTCATCGAGACGCTGATGCCGGTGAGCTCTTGGATGTCGAGGCCGATCTTCCACGTCGGCATGGACGCGGTGCCCCCGCCTTCGTAGGTCAAAAGGGCGTCTTCCCCGTGGATCGGGGCTTTCGTCGTCTCGGCCATCTCGCCGTTAGGATAGACGTTGTCATAGACGATGCTGCCCATCGCCATGATGTAGAAGAGGATCCAGTCGAGGATGTCCGCCATGAAATCGGGCCCATCCACCTTGAGGGTCTGGAGCTCGCGCTTGGTCGAGGAGAAGATGTTCGGCTTCCATTCCTGGTAACGCCGCAAGAGCAGCGTGCCGTCCGTGTCCTTGCCGTCCGTGTGGTAGAAGAATTCGCTGCGGGTGAGCCGCGGGACGACGTCCACGAGGCTCGTGACCGTGATTTTCGGCATGCAGATGCGCCCGTAGACGTTGACTTCCGCCCCGTCGAGGGCGACGAAGACGTCAAGGGGCACGTCGTTGATCGGGATGTTGATGCCCAAAAGGACGAGGGCGAGGCCGAGCTTACCGGTCAGGTGATAGGTCGTGGTCGGGTTCTCGTCGGTGACCCCGAGCTGGACGGTGTCGATGAGGTGGCTCACGAGGTTCGAGAGGCTCGAATAGTCGACGAAGGCGGTTTTGTCGGGGGATGTCCCGAACCCGCGATGGAGGACGTCGTTGCCCGTCTCGGTCACCTTGGATTCGTCGACGTCCCATTCCGCGACGTCAACGCGGACATAGAGGTCGGAAAGGGCATCCTCGCTGCCGGTCTTGCCCCGGATCTCGATGGCGCTCAAGGCCGCGGGGATGTGGAAAAGGCCCGAGGTATCCGAATGGAAGTCGCGGTCGGAGAAATAGAGGTCGATCTGGAGGTCTTCCGGCAAGCCAAGGAGGGTGTCCGGGAAGACGATCGTGGTCTTGTCGGGGGTGACCTTGAAGGAACGGACGAGGTCGCTTGAGATCGCGTCGAGGAAAAGGCCGTTCATCGCCTTGGAAAGGACGCTCGCGGCGCTTGAGGAACCCATGATGGAGGTGATGCGCTCGAACCGCGGGTCCTTGTTGCCCATGAGGTTCATGACGACCCCGATGAGGTCGTTGAGGCTGCGGATGGACATGCGGCCCATCATGGGGGAATTCGTGGCCCCCTCGCTATGGTATTTGAGGTAGAGCTGGTTGTCGCTTAGGTCGTCCGCCCCCTCGATCTCGGGACCCGAGACGTCGATGTCGACGTAATGGCGCTCGATGTAGGTCTCCATGCGGTTCGTGACCGAAAGGGTGCCGGCCCCGAGGCTGTTGCCAAGGTCGATGCCGATATGCGCGGAGAATTCGCTGCCTTGCTCGGTTCGGCCGTAGGTGGAATCGACGTAGGTGTCCGTCATCGTCGTCCCTTCCTTGAGGATGTAGCCGGAGACGGAAAGCTCGACTTGCTTGGATTCGGCGAAAAGGCCGATCTCGTCGGTGATGCCCGGGAGATGAGAAAGGACGTCGAATTCCTCTTTGTTCGCCAGGGAGATCGGGTCGTAATCGAGAACCTCGAGGGTGCCGTTCAGCG
>JAEDJP010000005.1 GCA_016296285.1 Bacilli bacterium | reverse complement strand
CGAGAGCATGCCATTCTTGTCGAGGAGCTTGCTGACTTCCTTCATGCCCTTCGCGTCGACGAGCGCGCCATCGACGATCCCGCCTTTGACGACGAGAGCCTCATGGGCACGAGCGAACTTGAAGAGGGCTTTCGGGCCGGCGCCGTATTCTTTGGAGAAGACGAACGCGTTCGGGCCTTCGAGGATGTTGCCCAAATCCGGGGCGCCGACTTCGGCGAGAGCACGGCGGACCATGGTGTTCTTGTAAACGGTCATGGTCGACTCGGTCTTCTCGAGTTCCTTGCGGAGCGCGGAGATTTCAGCAACGGTAAGTCCTTGGTAAGAAACAACAATGAAGGACGCGGAGCCATTGAAGGATTCCTCAATCGCCTTGACCGCATTCTTTTTGCTTTCAAGAGCTTGCTGATTCATGTTTCTACCTCCTTTCTGTCGAATCGAATTTATGTGATGCTTCAATATAACTAGCGGGTTTGTGAATTTCGAACCTCAGCAGGGTGTTGGGTTTAAGGCATGTGCCCCCGGCTATCTTAGGAATACGAAGCGTTTCACCGAATGAGTGTCGGAGGGATCAGTTCCGACCCGCGAAGGTAACGGGGATCGCGGGGCCCATGGTGGTCGTGACGACCGTCTTGAGGATATAGGTGCCTTTGACGGTCGAGGGGCGAGCCTTGGCAATCGCATCCGTGATGGCGTTGAGATTGTCGAGGAGGTCGGCATCCGAGAAGGAGACGCGACCGATGCCCATCGAGAGGTTGCCGTCCTTGTCGACGCGGTAAGCGATCTTGCCGCGCTTGATGTCGGCGACGGCGCCTTTGACATCCATCGTGACCGTGCCGGTCTTGGGGTTCGGCATCAAGCCTTTGGGGCCGAGGAGACGGCCCATTTTGCCGAGTTCGCCCATCATGTCGGGAGTCGCGACGATGATGTCGAAGTCGAACCAGTTCTCGCGCTGGATCTTCTCGAGCATTTCCTTGCCGCCGAAGAATTCGGCGCCGGATTCCTTGGCATCATCCAACTTGGTGTTGGTGACGACGAGGACTTTCTTGGTCTTGCCGTTGCCATGCGGGAGCGTGATCGTTCCGCGGATGAGCTGATCGGCAAGGGTCGGGTTGACGTTGAGCTTGAAGCTAATGTCGACCGAGGAATCGAACTTGGTGACGCTCGTTTCCTTGGCGAGCTTGACGGCTTCGTCGAGGCTGTAGACTTTCGAAGCTTCGATCTTGCTGAGGGCGGCTTCGTATTTTTTGCTGTTCTTTTTCATGATACTAGACCTCCTTCATTACTTGATCGCGATGCCCATTTGGCGGCAGGTGCCGGCGATGACTTTCTTGGCCATCTCGACGTCCTCGGTGTTGAGGTCCGGCATCTTGTACTTGGCGATCTCTTCGAGCTGAGCTTCGGTGATGGAACCGACGACTTGCTTGGCATTGCCAGAGCCCTTCTTCAAGCCAGCGGCTTTGAGGATGAGCGGGGCAGCCGGGGTGGTCTTGATGACGAAGTCGTAGGACTTGTCTTCGTAAGCCGTGATGATGACCGGGACGATATCCCCTTTGCGGTCACCCGTTTTGGCGTTGAAGTCCGTACAGAACTTGGCCATGTTGACACCGGCAGAAGCAAGCTTCGGGCCGGGGTGCGCATTGCCGCCAGGAAGCTCCATCTTGACGACTTTGGTAACACGTTTCTTCATGTGATTTCCTCCTTGGAAATTGCATTGCAGTGGTTCGCGGGCTTGATCCGAGCCCTCCCACGCATTAGCGCGCCGCGTAAAACGCGCTCGTGTATATTACGCGTGTGATGAGAGGCGTGTCAAGAAAAATCGGAAACATTCTGGTTCGGGCCCGCCCCGGAGGAACGGAGGGGCAAATCGTATAAACAAAAAGCCGGCGTTGCCGGCAAGCGTTTCGGGGTCGTTTCGTCACGCTTTCTTCTTCCGCGAATAGGCGAGGCTCACGGCAATCAGGACGCAAACGAGGGCGATCCCGGAATCCCCGAGGACCGACACGAAGAGAGGGATGCTCCAAGTTCCCATGAAACTCGCGACCAACGAGGCGACCATGATCGAGAATTTCACGAGCAAGGAGATGGCGACGCACCAGGCGGCCCTGCGCCTTGTCTTGGCGGCGACGTCGAGGAAATCGAGGAGGGAGCGGGGGTCATCGCCGAGCAGGACGACATCCGCGTTTTCGACCGCGACATCCGACCCAAGGCCGCCCATGGCGAACCCGATGTCCGCGAGGACGATGGACGGGGCATCGTTGATGCCGTCTCCGACGAAGGCGACGGACCCGTTGCCTTTGGCCTTCTCTTCTTTCAACTTTTCCGTCTTCTCCGCGGGTTTCAATCCTCCGTAAAAGCGCTCGATCCCAAGGGCGCTCGCGAAGGCGGAAACATTCTCCTTACGGTCCCCAGAAAGAAGCAAGGGGTCGATGTTTTTCGCCTTCAGCCCTTGAATGGCGGGCAAGGACCCTTCCTTCGGGGCGTCGCGCAAAACGAGGTAGCCTTGATCTACGCCGTCGATGGAAAGGTAGACCAAAAGCCCCTGCTCGGAATCGACGCGATGGGCTTCGTCTTTGGGGGCGCGACCGGCCTCGTAAACATGGCCTTCGGCGAACACCTTCGTGCCGAAACCCGGGGTCTCTTCCGCGCGCCCGACGAGGGTGGATGGGATGATGGGTCCCGCCTCGACGATGGCCTTGGCAATCGGGTGATTGGAACGGGACTCCGCGATGGCGAAGGCCTTCATGAACGCCTCTTTCTCAAGGGTGATCGGGGCGATTTTCACGAGGGAGAAACGCCCTTCAGTCAAGGTTCCGGTTTTGTCGAAAGCCACCGTTTTAAGCGATACGGCTTGATCCAAGAATCCGGCCCCTTTGACGAGAATCCCTTTCTTCGAGGCAAGACCGAGCCCCGCGAAATAGGCCAAAGGAACCGAGATGACGATGGCGCAGGGACAGCTCACCACGAGGAAATTGAGCGCGGCGTAAACGAAGCTGGCCCAGTTGCCAAGGAACAAAGGGGGCACGACCGCGACGATCAGGGCAAGAACGAAAACAATCGGGGTATAAATGCGGGAGAAGCGCGTGATGAAACGGGTGGCTTTGCTTTTGGAGGCGGCGCTTTCCTCGATCAAGGCGAGCATCTTCGCGGACGTGGATTCCGCATAGGGTTTCGACACGCGGACGCGGAAGCTGCCAGAGGCCACGATGGACCCGGCGAAAATTGCGTCGCCTTCGTGCTTTTCCACCGGCAAGGACTCCCCGGTCAAGGAGCTTTCGTCCATGGCTCCTTCCCCTTGGAAAACCACCGCGTCGCATAAGGATTTCTCCCCGGTTTTCAAGACGACGATTTCCCCGGGGAGAAGTTCATCCGCCCGCTTCTTTTCAAGCGTCCCGCCTTCGCGTTCCACGAGGGCGACTTCTTCTCTCAAGTCGAGGGCGGAGACGATGGCGTTGCGCGATTTTTCCTCGGCCAAATCTTGCAGGTATTCCCCGATTTGGAAGAGGAGGATCACGAGGACGCCTTCAAAATATTCGTTGTATTCCGGGCCGAAAGCACGCAAGCAAAACGCGCCGATAGAAGCCAAGACCATCAAGGTGCTCTCCTCGAAGAACCGATGTTCCTTGATCATGGACTCGAACATCTCGAAGACGATGTCATAGGCGATGACAGCGTATGCGAGCAGGAAAACAAGAAGGTTTGTCCACCAGGGATATGCTTCCTCGGTGAAGACGAAAAGACCGAGACAAACGAGGACGACGCAGAGGAGGACGCGCGCCCAAAAGACGAGGGTTTCTTTCTTAATGCGCATGTCAGTTCCCCTTCTTTTCGCAGACGTGCTCGTTCACGACCTCGAGCAATTCCAAGACGTGATGGTCGGCAAGGGCATAGTAAACGCGCGTCCCTTCTTTGCGAGAGGACAAAAGGTTGGCGTTCTTCAACACGCGAATCTGGTGTGAGACGAGCGACTGGGACGCCTCCACTTCTTTCACGATGTCGGAAACGCACTTCTCACTTTTCGCGATGGAATAAAGGATCTTGAGGCGCGTGGTATCCGCGGCGATGGAGAGCAAGCCCTCCATGGCGGTGATGATGTCGGACGATGGAATGGACATGGAACCCTCCTAACTATGAATGGTCGTTCATATTTACAGGAATTATTATATGAATTGTCATTCATGTTTCAAGGGGAATTTTCAATATTTCATTTCTTGCAAAACCTCTTGGGTTTCGAAGTCGTACAAGCGAATGCCATCGTCGTCCATGACCGCGTAGCTCGCGATCCCGTCCCTCGGATAGGCGATGGATCCCGGATTCAGGTAGATGACCCCGGCGTCGCGATAAAGCGTTTTGCGGTGCGTGTGGCCATTCATCACGATGTCTCCGGGCGGGAACGCGAAAACCTGGGGGCGATGGGACAGGTGCACACGGTGCATCTTGAAAGAGAGACCGCGACATTCTGGAAGCGGGAAGCCAAGGGCCTCGACATCCGATTCGTCATCGCAGTTCCCGCGAACCGCGAGGATCCGGTCTTTGTTTTCCCTAAGCAACATGGCGCATTCCCCGGAAGTTCCCTCGTAACCCCCATGGAGGATATCTCCTAGAAGCAGCACGCGATCCGCCTCGCGAAAGGCGGGAAGGGCCAGCGCCTTTTTGAGCTCGGAAGCGGAGCCGTGCAAGTCGGAAAAGATGAAATATCTCATGAGGGAACTATAGCCTCGCGAAGGCTTTTCTTCCGCCCCACTTTAAGGGAACCGAGGAAAAATTCCCCACGAATTTCAAAAATTTTCTTTCGATAGAATCGGCACTTTTACGTTTTTGATGATGGATGCGAGGCTAAAAACGGGGTGATTCGCCCTATATAGTAGAGGCGAGAAATCATGATCACCCACAAAATACGCATCTACCCAAACAAAACCATGCGGACATTCCTCGAGGAACAGTTCGAGTACGCGCGGCGGGATTACAACCGCCAGCTCGAAATCTACGCCCGAGGGGTGAAAAGCGGGGCCATCACGCCCGCGAATTGGACCGAATCCTTGATCAGGGTTCGTTCCTATTGCGCCCGGCACCCGTCCTTTTACCACGGGGAAAACTATCACTTTCCAGATATCATCGGCTGGAATTCGAAACGTCTTTCCATGGTGGCTTCCCGCATGGTCAAAGGAAAAGCGGACGCGAAATTCAAATCGTTTGGGGTGGGCAAGAAAGCTTTCAAGATCTGTTCGGCAAAACTCGATGAGCACCGATTCCACATCCGGTCCAACCATAAGCTTGCTCTCGAAGGGTTCGGCACGATCCGCATGGCGGAAAACCCTCGTTTTGCTTCCGAGCCGATCTCCGTCGAGATCCTTTCCCACAACAACCGCTATTACGCGTGCTTCCTCTTTCCCGAGACGCCGGCCCCCTATCCATTGACCGGCAAATCGATCGGGATCGACGTTGGCATCTCGTGTTTCGCGGTGGGGGTCGACGAAAAGAGCCGCGTCTGGCGGTATGACCTCAAGACCGGCAAGAAGGACAAGGTGGCGAAGCGGATCAACCATTACACGCGTTACATCTCCTACAAGGTGCAGACGCACGGGAACCATCCGACCTCGAACCGTTATGCCCGAACCCTCGCTCGCCTAAGGAACGCCTACTTCCGACAGAGCAATGTGAAGAGCAACTTCATCGAACAGACGTGCCATATCATCGCGAAGCGTTACGATTTCATCGGCATCGAATCGCTTTCGATGGTTTCCATGTTGAAACGAAGAAGCGTCGCGAAATGGTACATACACAAGCCATACGCCGCGTTCTTGCATCGCTTGAAAGCTAAGGTGTCGCAGGCAGGGAAAGTTGTGCAGGAAGTGCCGCAGAACTTTCCCTCCAGCCAAATCTGCCATTGCTGCGGCAATCGGAGCCCCATCACCAAAAACCTGAGCATCCGCTCATGGACGTGCCCTCATTGCGGCGCGGAACTCAATCGCGACGAGAACGCTGCGCACAACATCCTGAAGCGCGCCATGCAAGACGCGCCCATCCCCTTCTGATCGATTCTTCATCGATATTCTGGGCGAGGAACGCCCACATGAATGACGCTTGAGAGGCTAACCCCTGTCTCACTGACGGCGTCGAGGAATCCCGGTGGCTCGGCCTCACGAGTCATCCTACATTCCATTCCGGATGACTAAATTTTGCTCGACAAGCGAGCAAAATTTCGTGAGTTGACCCACCGACAGGCCTAGCGCCTCTTGGAAAAACCATCAACAAAAACTATAGTAACGCCGTATGAACAAAGCGATTTCGATTTATGAAGACCTCGTGGACGGTTTCCTCTACACGGCGAAAAACTGGCTTCACCTGGATCTCGCCGACAAAACGGTGCAGGAAGGCAAGGAAATCTCCGCCGCGGCGAGTTTCCTATTCGACAACCTGTTCCTGAAGGAAAACGCCGGCGCGGCGATCTCCAAAGCGGCCCGGGAAGACCTCGGGAACGATTTCAGGCCCGAACGCCTTGGCTCCCTTGCGACCAAAATGCGCCTCGCGATGACCGGCAACGACTTCATGGAAGGGACTTCTCCCCTCCGGGAATACATCAAATGGGTCACCGATTACGAACCCGCCGTGCGGAACGCCCCTTTGGACGACGCGGGCAAGCTCGTCCTCGTGGTCGCGGAGGAATTCACGAACCTCCTTCTGCGCGAGAACCAGGACGAGAAAGCGCCCATGCACATCGCGGAGATCGTTTTCCTGACGACCGCGGACAAGTTCCGCCTCTTCTTCCTCGACTCCTTGGGCAGGGAAGCCTTCCGGGTGTTCCGAAGCTATCCATTCTTCGAATCCATCGAGACGGAGATGGAACGGATCCGAACGGAAATCTACGAATAAAGGCATGAAAAAAGCGAGACGTGATCTCGCTTTTTTTTGGGCTTACTCCGAGAGCTTTTCGATTTCGGAGAATTCGAGGTCGACCGGGGTGACGCGCCCGAAGAAGATCGTGTGGACGCAGACCATGCCGGTTTGGCGATCGATGCTCTCGATCGTGCCCTCGGTGCCTTCCAAGGCACCGTGGATGATGCGGACGACGTCGCCGACTTGGTAACGGTCGTACATGCTCTCCTCGATCATGTTCATCCTCTTGAGGACGGGCTCGATCTGTTCCCGCGGGACGGGGCACGGTTTTTGTCCGCCGCCGCTCGAACCAACGATGCCGGTGACGCCCGGGGTGTTACGGACGATGTACCAGGATTCATCGGTCATGATCATCTCGACGAAGAAATAGCCAGGATAGTAATTCTCCATCTTGGTCTCGCCCGTCGGGGTGCCGTCTTTGTTGAGGACGGGGACCGCGTGCTCGGCGACGACGATGCGAAGGATGTATTTCTGCATCCCCATCGTCTCGATGCGGCGTTTCAGGTTCTCCGCGGCCTTTTGCTCGTTTTTCGAATAGGTGGTGACGATATACCACGCTTTTTCGCCAAGGGCGGGAGCGGCGTTGTCTTGAATCTCGTTAACCATGTCAATTTCCTCCGAAGACATTCCTAAGTTGGTTGATGAGCGACCCAGCGGTCAAATCCTCAAGCGTGAGGAAGAGAGCCACGAAGACGCTGATGCAGATGACGACCACGATGGTCGGGAAGAGGACGTCGCGCTTCGGCCAGCGGATGCGCTTGCCTTCTTTCACGACTTCTTTCGTGTATTTGATGGGGTTCATGGATCCTCCTTACTTGCTTTCTTTGTGAAGCGTATGCCGTTTGCAGGTCGGGCAATACTTGTTGAGGGCGAGACGTTCGGAACGATCCTTCCGTTTCAGCACCGTGTAGTTGCGGCTCAGACATTCCGTGCAAATCAAAAAAACTTTCTCGCGACTCATTTTATCTTCAACTTTAAGCCTACGAATCATAGCGGGTGTCCGCAGGCCTGTCAACGATTTTATCACCTGCTCCCCTTAAGGGGAATACGCGTTTTGAAGCCCCAGGGCTTCGGCCGTGCCGAAACCCCAGGGCAAATGCCGCGATTATTTGAAATCGTAGCGGAGCGAGAGGGCAAGATCCTTCCGCGACCAAAGGTAATTCTTCAGCTTGAGGATGATCGTGTCGACTCGCTTGCGCGTCACGTTCATGGCACGCACGATATCGGCGGCCCTCATGCCATCGATCAAGCACAAGGCGACCGGATAGGTCAGTACGTCATACTTGTTCGTCGGCAAGGCGGCGATATCGGAGAGGAAGTGGTAGGACGTCGCCACGCGAACGGGGTCGTTCGCATAGGACGGGTCCGCGCAGACGTCATGCAATGTCCATTCATTGCCATCTTCCCCGCGCACTTCGTCCAGAGACAAAGGCGGCAAGGCAGCGCCGGACTTTGAAAGGTCGCGGTAGGCGTGGAAGGCGGCCGTCCGCACGCAAGCGTATAGAAGCGTGCTGAAACGGTGGTGGAAATCGAAAGACGCGAGGGCGGCCGAGAACCCATCGAAGAACACGATGTTGGGTTCCCAGTTTTTGAGGAAGGCGAAAACTTCCGGGGCGGCCCGGCGAAGAATCGCGTGGCGCTTGTCGATGTAGCGATTCATCAGGATGGGGAATGCGCCAGGGTTGCCATGGCGATGCTCAGAGACGAGCTGCTCGTCCGTGAGAGAGGTGATGGATTGAGTATCCGCACAAACGATATCTTCTTCATCGGAGAAGGAATTATCGTTCAAGCAGAAACAAAAAACGCCGCTTTTGGCGTGTTTGTCTTCGGGCTGCGCGGAACAGCCGAAGCGCACAGTTGGTTTATTTTGCATTCGAACTTTGAACGAATCTCACCGCTGAGATGCTTATGCCAGCAGACACGGAAGCATTCAGGGAATTTACATGGCCAACCATGGGGATTTTGACGGTGATGTCGCAATGCTCCAAAACCAGGCGAGAAATGCCCTCGCCTTCCGATCCCACAACCAAGCAAACTGGATAGCGGTAAGTTTCCTCATAAATACTCTTTGCGGCACTTCCGTCCGTTCCAATGACCCAATAGCCATTCCTTTTCAAGGCTTCGATGGTCCTGGAAAGGTTTGTCACCGAGACGACATCCACGTAATGGATGGCGCCCGTGGACACACGGGCAACAGTGTCGTTGAGCGGGACCTCGTTTTTTTCTCTTATAATGACCCCGTCGACACCGAACGCGTCGCAAGAGCGCAAAATCGCACCAAGGTTATGAGGGTCCTCGATGCCGTCTAGCATGATAAGCAATGGATATTCCTTGTCCTTCGCTTTTGCCAAAACATCATCGAGTTTCGCATAGGCAAAGGGTTCGACGAGAGCCACCAGGCCTTGGTGATATCGTTTTCCGATCATCTTCGTCAACGCTTCGTCTTGGGCGACGACGACGGGAATCTTCACCTTCTTCGCTTCGACGACAACGGGATGACCAAGGACCTTGGGGGACGCGAACAGCTTTTTCGCCCTCCTTGATTCTACGCTTTCGCGTACCGCGTTGATTCCGTAGACTTTCTCATCCACCTTAGAATGCCTCCATGTTGTTCACGCGAAGCCCCAAAGGGTGTATCGAAGCCCGGATCTCGTCGACAAATGCCGACAGGGCTTCCGGGCGAACGCGGCCACATTTGACGATGACGCGAAGCGCGGGCGTCTCTTGGTAGACGGTCATCTCGGAGATGGTTTCTTCTACCACGAGGCCTAGACGCTTGGCGACCTGAAGCAGCGTCCCGAGAACCGCTTGGTCTTGCGGGACGACGATGACGAGGAAGGGGTTTTTCTTGGCGGCGAAAGTTTCGAGCCGATTGAGGCCGACCAAGACGAAGAAAGAAAGGGCCGTGACGAGGATCGCAACGAGGAAAGAGCCGCATCCGCAGGCAAGGCCGATGCCCATGGCGACCCAGATCGTGGCGGCGGTGGTGAGACCCTTGATATTCATGCCGGTTTGGATGATGGTGCCGGCACCGAGGAAGCCGATGCCCGTGATCGCTTGGGCGGCAAGGCGAGCCGGATCGCGGCTCGCGCCATTGGCGAGGTGGATGGAATCCCAGTAGCCAAAGCCATAGACGGAAAGGACCATGATGACGCAGGATCCGATGGCGATCAAAACGTGGGTGCGAAGGCCGGCGCTATGGCCGTGGTATTCGCGCTCAAAGCCGATGAGGCCCGAAAGCAGAAGGGTCATCAGGAACGACAAAACGATCAGGCAGGCATTCCCGACGATTCCGCCGGAAAATCCAAGACCGAAATCGGTGTTGAACCATTCGATGATCAATCTATCGATGCCATTCATATCAGAGAATCTTCTTGTCTATTAGTTTAGCGCGCAACGCGTCGCTGCGGGAGAAGTCTTTTGCGGATTTCGCCTCGAGATATTCCCGATAAAGGGCTTTGTCTTCTTCGTTTAAGACCGGATAGGGGATGGCGAGCCCCAAGATATCGAGATAGTCGCGGATGCGGGCAAAGGAAGCTCCGAGGGCAGCAAGGTCTGGGTTCGGGACGCGAACCATCTGATTGGCCGTCTTGACCTCCGCGTAAAGGACCGTGATGGCGTTCGGGGTATTGAGGTCGTTGCACATCTCGTCGAGGAAGGCATCCTCGTTCCCTCCTTGGAGGGCGGAAAGGTCGACGCCGGAAGATTGGAGTTTCAAGGCGAGGGTCTTCATCGTGGACTCGATTTTCTTGATGTTCTTGTCGGCCTCGCGGATCGTTTCCTCGCTGAAGGAAAGGGGGGCGCGGTAATGGGCGTTGAGCGTCATGAGGCGCAGCGCCATCCCGCCGTACATCGCGATGACGTCCTTCGCGAGCAAGACGTTGCCGAGGGATTTGGACATCTTCTCGTTGTTGATGTTGATGAAGCCGTTGTGAAGCCAATAGTGGGCGAGATGGTTGCCGTTATGGGCTTCCGCCTGGGCGATCTCGTTTTCGTGGTGGGGGAATTTCAAATCGAATCCGCCGCCGTGGATGTCGATGAGGCCGTTCTGGGCGGAGAAGAGCGAATTGATCATGACGCAGCATTCGGTATGCCAGCCCGGGCGGCCTTGCGACCATGGGGTATCCCAGCGGATGCCTTCGTCCGTCTTCTTCCACAAAGCGAAATCAAGGGGCGATTCCTTTTGGGAATTCACCTCGATGCGGGCGCCCGAAATGAGCGATTCCGGGGTGTTGCCGGAAAGGCATCCATAGTCCGAAACGTTGGAAACGCGGAAATAAACGTCCCCGTTCGCGACATAGGCGTTCCCGTTTTTCACGAGGTCATCGATATAGGAAATCATCTGCGGCATGTAAACCGTGGGACGAGGCGTTTCATCCGGGGGCAAGGAGCCGACCTTGGCGACGACGTCCTGGAATTCCTTGATGACGGAATCGGTCAGTTCTTTCTCGGGGATTCCGAGTTCTTTCGCGCGATTGATGATCTTGTCGTCGACGTCCGTGTAATTTTGGACGAACGTGACCTCGTACCCAAGCGCGGAGAAAAGGCGTCTCCATACGTCGAAAACGATGACGGGACGGATATTCCCGATGTGGGGGGAGTTATAGACCGTCGGACCGCAAACATAGAACGAGACTTTGCCGGGAACGATGGGGACGAATTCCTGCAAGGAATTCCCGAGGGAAGAATACAAGACGATCTTATGCATACAATAATTCTATTCCACCCCCGGATTTTGAATAGAGGAAAAATGCAGCAAATCGCGAAAATCGGAAAGGGTCCCTCTCACCGAGGAAAGAAGGGCTTCGTCATAATGCCCGTAACCATAAAGGCAAAGGACGCAAGGAAGGCCCGCCGCCTGCGCGGTCAAGGCGTCGACCGCGGAATCCCCGACGAAGACGGAATCCTCGGGACGCAGGTGGAAATCGCGGAAAATCCGCTCGACTTGAATCGGGTTCGGCTTGACGGGATCTCCGTCTTGGTGGCCAAGCACGCGGGAGAAAAGGGAGATGGGCAAGCAGCGGCGCACGATGTCTTGGGCCATGGCGTCCGGCTTGTTCGAGACGATGAACAGGAGGTCGCCGCGATCATGAAGAGCCTTTAATACCTCCTCCACGTGGGGGAATGGGCGCGTGTGCTTCCCTTGGTAAGACATGTAACGGGGCAAAAAGGCCTTTTTCAGGTCGCTAAAGCGCGATTCGTCGTCCAATTGGGCGAGGGCTCGGTGCATGAGCGTTTCGGCCCCAGAGCCAATCAGGCGCTTGGCCTCGTCGTAGGTATAGGAAAGGGGAACCCCGGTTTCCGCGAGGGCATCGTTCAGGGCGTCCTTGATGTCATGGAGGGTATCGAGCAGCGTCCCATCCAAATCGAAGAGGTAATTCATGGGGGCCATTATACGAGAAAAGCGCCCCGCCATGAAGGCAAGGCGCTTTCGGGAACGAGGGCTTAGGCGACCCAGCGAACCAAGACGACCTCGGCGTTGTCGCCGCGACGGGCACCGAGCTTGAGGGCGCGGGTGTAGCCGCCGTTGCGGGACGCGAACTTCGGGCCGATCTCGGAGAAGAGCTTGTCGAGGGCCTCGACGCCGTTCTCGTCGACGAAACCGTTGCGGACGGTCTGCGCGGCGAGGCGACGGGCGTGGAGGTCACCCCTCTTCGCGAGGGTGACGAGGTGTTCCGCGAGGGTCTTGAGCTCCTTGACAACGCCGGAAGTGACTTTCACTTCGCCGTTGATGATGAGGCTGGAGACGACATTGCGGAGCATCGCCTTGTTCTTCGAGGCGGTGTATCCCGCCTTGAAACGAACACCGGTTTTGCCGTGAACGTTCTTTCTTCCTTGTGCTGCCATGTTTATTCTCCTATGTAATCGCGGAAGTGGAGGCCGATTTCATTCAGCTTCTCTTTGACTTCCTTGAGGGACTTCTTGCCCAAATTGCGGACTTTCATCATCTCGTCCTCGCTCCTCTGGGTGAGCTCCATGACGGTGGTGATGCCGGCGCGCTTCAAGCAATTGTTGCTGCGGACGCTGAGATCGAGTTCTTCGATCAGCATGTTTTGGAATTTGTTCTCCTCGGCTTTCGGGGCTTCCTTGACCATCTTGTATTCCTTGTTGCTCTCGATGAGGGAGAAGTTGGCAAGCTGGTTGATGAGAAGCTTGGAAGCGAGGGTGACGGCCTCGGCTGGGGTGCAGCTGCCGTTGGTGCTGACTTCGAGGGTCAAGGCATCGAACTTGCTGTCGTGGCCGACACGGGTCGGCTCGACGGAGTAAGCCACTTTCGTGACGGGGCTGTAGTTGGAGTCGGTCGAGATGACGCCGACGGTCTCGATCTTGCGGTTGATCTTGTTCTGCTCGGAGGTGACGTATCCGCGGCCGGAAGCGACGAGGATGGTCATCTTGAGGGCGCCTTCGGCGTTCAAGTGGGCGATTTCGAGGTCGCCGTTGACGACGGAGACGAGCGCGGGGCAGACGAGGTCCGAGGCCTTGACGGTGCAGGGCCCGTGGACATCGAGGCTCAAATACTTGGTATCCGCGGATTCATCGTCGATCTTGAGGACGAGATCCTTGAGATTCAGGATGATGGCGGTGACGTCCTCATCGCAGCCTTTGATGGCCGTGAATTCGTGACGGACGCCTTCGATTTGGACCGCATAGACGGACGCGCCGGGAAGGGCGCTGAGGAGGACGCGGCGAAGCGCGTTTCCAAGCGTAATGCCGAACCCTCTTTCGAGCGGGGAGACGAGGAATTTCGCGTAATTGCCCTCGTCGATCACCGTTTGGATCGTGAAAGGCTGGAATTGGTTGGGAAGGTTGACGATTTCTTTCTCTTCGGCTTTGTTGACAATGGCCATTAATTTTCCTCCTGTGGTTTGCTAACGCGTGACGATAGCGAGTGCGAAATCGCGGGGATTAGCCGCGAGGACGCTTGGGCGGACGGCAGCCGTTATGAGGAATCGGAGTCGTGTCTTCGATGGAGAGGACTTGGAGGCCGACATTGGCGAGAGCGCGGACCGCGGATTCGCGGCCGGCACCCGGCCCTTTGACTTCGACGTCGACTTGGCGGAGACCTTGATCAAAGGCAGCTTTGCCCGCGGCTTCCGCGGCAAGCTGGGCCGCGAACGGGGTGGCTTTCTTGGCGCCTTTGTAGCCGAGGGCGCCGGCGCTGCTCCAGGCAATCGCGTTGCCGGAGACGTCGGTGATGGTGACGATGGTGTTGTTGAAGGTGCTGTGGATGTGCGCAACGCCCTTCGTGAAGGAGCGTTTGATCTTCTTCTTGCGGGCGGTAGTCTTCTTTGCTTGTGCCATGGTGTTCTACCTCCTTATCTCGTGGCTTCCTTCTTGTTCGCGATGGTCTTCCTCTTACCTTTGCGGGTACGGGCATTGGTGCGAGTGCGCTGACCACGGACCGGAAGGCCCCTCTTGTGGCGGATGCCGCGATAGCATCCGATTTCCATGAGGCGCTTGATGTTGAGGGCGACTTCGCGGCGGAGGTCGCCTTCGGTGCGATATTTCGCGACCTCGGCGCGAAGAGCGGTCAATTGCTCGTCGGTGAGGTTCTTGGTGCGGATGTCGACGGAGACGCCGGCGTCCTTGCAGATCTTCTCAGCGGTCGTGTCGCCGATACCGTAGATGTAGGTAAGGGAGATGACGATGCGCTTCTCGTTTGGGATATCAACCCCAGCAATACGTGCCATGTTTGAATCGTTTCCTTTCTTCGCTCATCAACCCTGACGCTGCTTGTGCTTGGGGTTGGAGCAGATAACCATGACTTTGCCATGGCGCCGAATGACTTTGCACTTGTCGCAAATCGGCTTAACAGACGGTCTGACTTTCATGATTGTTCTCCTAATTGGATTAGTTCCGATACCGGAACGTGATGCGCCCACGTGTTAAATCGTACGGTGAGAACTGGACGGTGACCCGATCGCCGGGGAGAATTCGAATGTAGTTCATTCGGATTTTTCCCGAAACGCAGGCTTGGACCACGACGCCCGTTTCTAGTTTCACCTTGAAGTTCGCGTTGGGAAGGCATTCCACAACGGTCGCTTCGACTTCAATGCAGTCTTCTTTGCTCAAACGTTCGTTTTCCTTTCCGCTCCCTCTAGAGCTTCGTCAATATCTCGCAGCCATCCTTGGTCACCACGAGGGTGTTCTCGTAATGCGCGGTGAGCCCGCCATCTTTCGCGACCACGGTCCAGCCGTCTTTCATGACGCGGACCTTGTTGCCTTTCTCGAAGATCATCGGCTCGATGCAGATGGTCATTCCCTCGCGCAGGATCGGGCCTGTGCCGGGAACGCCATAGCAAGGGACGTAAGGATCTTCGTGCATGTCGCGGCCGATGCCGTGCCCGGTGTACTCCCTTGCGACGGTACAACCGTGTTTCGCCGCGGTTGTCTCGATCGCGTGGCAGACGTCGCCGAGATGCACCCCTGGTATAACCAGGGACATAGCATTATCGAAGCATTCCTTCGCGATGGCAATCATTTTTTTCGCCCTTTCGCCGCAAACGCCTACTTCGTAGGTCCGACAGGCGTCGGCGCAGTAGCCGTTTTTCTTCGCGACGAGGTCGAGCGAGATGATGTCGCCATCCTTGAGCACGGTTTTTTTCGAGGGGATGCCGTGGAGGATCACCTCGTTCACGCTCGTGCAAACGGATGCTGGATAACCGTAATAGCCTTTCTCCGCGGGAATGGCTCCCTCGCGCCGGATGATGGACTCGACGGCGGCATCGATGTCCGCCGTGGTCACGCCCGGGACGAGCAAGGGCTCCACTTCCTGGAAGACCAAGGCCACCACGCGGCCGGCCTCACGCATGAGGTCGATCTCGCGTGGCGACTTGATGATGATCATTGATGAGCCTCAAGGAGAGAATGGATCTCATCGAAGAGGGCGTCAGCGCTGCAAACGCCGTTGAAGGCATGGTAGATGCCTTCCTTCGCGTAGAATGCCTGAAGCGGCGCGGTCTGCTTGTAGTAGTTCTCCAAGCGGATCTTGAGCGAGGCTTCGTTGTCATCCTTGCGCTGGACGAGGGGGGAGCCGCAGCGGTCGCAGACGCCGTCCTTGGCGGGCTTCATGTCCTGCACGTGGTAGGACGCGCCGCACTTGGGGCAAACGCGACGCCCGCTGATGCGGCGGACGAGTTCCTCATCGGGGACGGAGATGTCCACGACGAGGGCGACTTCGCGGTCGATCTCCGGGCCGAGGTCCTTGAGGGCCTCCGCCTGGTGGATCGTGCGGGGGAATCCATCGAGAAGGTATCCCCCGGCGCAGTCGGGCTGGGAAAGCCGTTCTTTGACGAGGCCGATCGTGATGTCGTCGGGGACGAGATCGCCGCGTTCGATGATGGCTTTGGCCTGAAGGCCGAGAGGGGTGCCTTGGGAGATGGCTTCACGGAACATGTCGCCCGTGGAGATATGCGGAATGTGGAACGCATCGACAATGCGGGTGGCCTGGGTGCCTTTGCCGGCGCCCGGGGGACCCATGAGGATAATGTTTAACATGTTACATGCCTCCTTGGACTTGTTCGAAGCTCTTGCCGGCGAGCAAGCCGTCGATCTGGGCGTTCAACTCGATCGCGACGCCGACGACGATGATCATGCCCGTGCCGCCAATCGCGAGGGATGTGTCGTTCCCGAAGATGCCCGAGAGGGTCAAGACGACGGGGAGGGCGCTGATGACGGCAAGGCCGATGGCGCCGAGGCAAGTCACGCGATTGAGAACTTTGCGAACGTACTTTTCCGTTTCCTTGCCCGGACGGATGCCCGGGATGTAGGAACCGTTCTTCTGGAAATTGTCCGCCATCTGCTCAGGGTTCATCTGCAGCTCGGAATAGAAGAACGTGAAGATGAGGATGAGCGCGATGTAGATCAGCAAGCCCCACGGCATGCTCCAATCGTTGCCGTCGATTGCCGGCATTGGGTACATGGCGGAGTAATTGAAGATCTGGAGCCATTGCGCCTGGCTCGCGTCCGCGGAGAAGAAACTCGCGATGACCGAGGGGGCCATCATGATGGAAGACGCGAAGATGACGGGAATGACGCCGGCGGAGTTGATCTTGATCGGGAGGAAGGAGGCTTTGGCCATGGAAGCCGTCTGCCCGCCTTTGCCCGCGTGCTGGACCGGGATCTTCCGCTTCGAGAGCTCGAAGAAGACGACGCCCGCGGTGATCGCGATGAGGGCCAACACATAGATGACGAAGATGAACGAACCGCGGATGAGGGCGTTGGAGCCCATGCCTTGGTTCTGGGATACCCACTTGGTGAAAGCCGTGGAAATCTGGAGAGGGAGGCTGCGAACGCAACCCGCAAAGATGATGACGGAGATCCCGTTGCCGAGGCCTTTCTCCGTGATTTGGTCGCCGAGCCACATGGTGAGCATCGCGCCCGCCAACATGACGGTGACAATGTAGAGATATGTCCAGAAATTATCGGCGAGGGTCAAGGTGATGTAGCTGGAATTCTGCATCGTCTTGATGATGCCGTAAGCCTGGACGGCGCCAAGAAGGAGAGCGAGATAGCGGGTCGCCATCTCGATCTTCTTGCGGCCGTATTGGCCTTGTTTCGACAGTTCCGTCAAAGCAGGGAGAACGTCTTTGGAAAGAAGTTCGACGATGATCTGAGCGGTGATATAAGGCGAGACGCCCAGGGCGAAGACGGAGAAATTGCTTAGCGCGCCGCCGCCCATCAAATCCATCAAGGCAATGGCGTTCCCGGAATTCATGGCTTGCGCCAATTGTTCCTCGACGCGAACGCCCGGAACCGTGATGGCCGCCCCGATCCTGATGACGAAGAGAATCATGATCGTGAAGAAAATACGACCAACGATTTCCTTGTTTTTGAAGATCGAGACGAACTTATGCATCAGGCAATCACCTTGGCTTCGCCGCCGAGGTCCTCAATGGCCTTCTTCGCGGAGGCGGAGAAAGCCTTAGCTTCGACGATGAGCTTCTTGGTGAGCTTGCCATTGCCGAGGACTTTGATGCCGGAGAGTTCCTTCTTCACGATTTTCTTCTCGACGAGGACGGCCGCGGTGACGGTCGCGCCTTCTTCGAAGTACTTCTCGAGGGTGGAAAGGTTGATCTCGGCATAGACGATCGGAGTGTTGTGGTGCGTCTTGCGAGCGCCGAATTTCGGAAGACGGCGGGCAATCGGGGTCTGACCACCTTCGAAGCCGTTCTTCTTCGTGACGTTGTGGGCGCCTTGGCCCTTCATGCCTTTGCCAGCGGTCTTGCCGTTTCCGGAACCGCGGCCGCGGCCGACGCGGAAACCTTCGGTCTTCGCGCCTTTGACGTTGTGGAGATTATCGAGGGAATGCATGATTACTTATCTCCTTTCGGGGCCTTGTCTGCGGCGGCTTTGCGCTGCGCGCGTTCCGCCTCGCGCTTGGCCTTGATCTGCTCCGGGGTCTTCTTGCCGCGAAGGACCATGATGCGATCGTATTCCTTCAAGGACTGGAGACCGGCAGAGGTCGCGCGGATGACGTTGATCGGGGTGCGGGAGCCGTAAACCTTGGCGACGACGTTCTTGATGCCAGCGAGCTCGACGACGGCGC
Source organism: Bacilli bacterium (assembly GCA_016296285.1). Lineage (GTDB taxonomy): Bacteria > Bacillota_I > Bacilli_A > RFN20 > CAG-826 > Alloenteromonas. The sequence continues at coordinate 10,935 of JAEDJP010000005.1, read as the reverse complement.
GGACCGCACCGCCGGCGACGATGCCGGTGCCGGCCGGGGCCGGTTTGAGAACGACTTTGGTGGCGCCGTAGACGCCTTCGACGTCATGGGCGATCGTGCCCTTGACGAGCTGGACGCTCATCATGTACTTGCGAGCAGCGGCGAGCGACTTCTTGATCGCGTCGGGGACTTCCCCGGACTTGGTCATCGCGAAGCCATATTTGCCCTTGCCATCGCCGACGACGGCGAGAGCGGAGAAACGAACGTGCTTGCCGCCTTGGACGGTTTTCGAGACGCGGTTGATGGCGACGACCCTTTCGGTGAGGCCGTCATCGTTGCCGTTGCGGAATCCGCCGCGTCCGCCACGACGCTCGGAGGGACGTCCGCGATGGGAGCCATCCTTGCGGTCGCCGGGACGAGGGGCGGCAGCGGAGCCGTGGGGCTCGTATCCGCCTTTGTTGGCGGAAGCCTCCGTCGATTCCTCGACGGGAGCGTTGACTTTGTTTTCTTCTTCCATGTTCTTTCTCCTTAGAACTTGAGTCCGCCTTCGCGGGCGGCGTCGGCAAGAGCGGCGACGCGGCCGTGGTAGAGGTAGCCACCGCGATCGAAGGCAACGATTTCGATGCCTTTCGCGAGGGCCTTGGCGGCGAGATCAGCACCAACCTTGGCAGCCGCTTCGCAGTTGCCGCCGTTGGCGAGTTTGAGCTGGACGGAAGAGCTCGAGACCAAGGTGACGCCCTTGACGTCATCGATGATCTGAGCCTCGATGTGCTTGTTGGAGCGGAAGACGCAGAGGCGCGGCTTTTCGGCGGTGCCGGACACTTTGGCACGGACACGGACGTGCTTGCGGAGGCGAGCGACGTTCCTAGATTCTTTTTCGATCATACCATTCCTCTCCTATTACTTCTTACCGCCCGCGGCGCGCTTACCTTCCTTGCGGATGATAACTTCGCCTTTGTACTTGATACCCTTGCCGCCATAAGGTTCGGGGCGCTTGGTATCGTGAATGAGGGCGGCCATTTGGCCGACTTTTTGCTTGTCGATGCCTTCGACGACGATGTGGGTTTCGTCCTTGGCGGTGACCTTGACGCCTTCGATCGGGGTCAAGACAACCTCGTGGGAGAAGCCGACATTGAGGACGAGGTTTCCGTTGCGGATGGCGCAGCGGTAACCGATGCCGACGATTTCGAGCTCCTTGACGAAGCCATCCTTGACGCCGACAACCGCGTTGTGGATGTTGGCGCGGACGGTGCCGTGTTGGGTGCGCTCTTCGATCTCATTGCCCTTCACGGTGCAGTGGATCGCGCCGTCTTTCACCTCGACGCTCACGAGAGCCGGGAAGCTCACGCTTAATTCGCCTTTGGGTCCTTTGACGGTGATGACGCCATCGGCGATTTCCGCGGTGACGCCTTCGGGAAGAACGACGGGTTTAAATCCGATACGAGACATAGTTTTCTTCCTTTCTAATTACCAAACGAAGCAGAGAACTTCGCCGCCGACGTTGGCCTTGCGGGCTTGCTTGTCGGTGAGGAGGCCATTCGGGGTCGAGAGGATCGCAACGCCGAGACCATGGAGGACGGACGGGATCTTGTCGGCCGGGGCGTAAACGCGGAGGCCGGGCTTGGAAATTCTCTTGAGGTTGGTGATGACACGGTCGCCCGCGTCGGAGTATTTGAGGGCGAGGGCAAGGGTCTTCTTGCCTTCGACGTCCTCGACTTTGTAGCTTTCGATGAAGCCTTCGTTCTTGAGGATCTTGGCGATGCCTTCCTTGATCTTGGAATGCGGCATGGAGACCTCTTCATAACGAAGAGCGTTCGCGTTGCGGATGCGGGTGAGCATATCCGCGATGGGGTCTGCGTTCATTGTTCTGATCTCCTTTCTATTACCAAGAAGCCTTCTTCATGCCAGGGATCTCGCCCTTGTAAGCGAGCTCGCGGAGGCAGATGCGGCAGAGGCCGAAGCGGCGGAGGACGCCGTGGGGACGTCCGCAGCGCTTGCAGCGGGTGTACTCGCGGGTAGAGAACTTCGCCGGACGTTCGGACTTGTTGATCAAACTTTTCTTAGCCATGGTTCGTTCTCCTTATTTGCGGAAGGGCATGCCGAGCTTCTCGAGCAAGGCAACGGCTTCCTTGTCGCTGCGGGCCGTGGTGACGATGACGATGTCCATGCCACGGACTTTCGAGACCTTATCGTAGTCGATCTCGGGGAAAATCAGCTGTTCCTTGACGCCGACGGTGTAGTTGCCGTGGCCATCGAAGGAGTTGCGGCTGATGCCGCGGAAGTCGCGGACGCGGGGGAGGGCGATGCTCACGAGCTTGTCGAGGAACTCGTACATGCGCTGGCCGCGGAGGGTGACCTTGCAGCCGATCGGCATGCCTTCGCGGACCTTGAAGTTCGCGATGGACTTCTTCGCCTTCGTGACGACCGGGCGCTGACCCGTGATGGTCGCGAGATCCGCGACGGCGTCGTCGAGGGCTTTCGAGTTCGAGGTGGCGTCGCCGACGCCCATGTTGATGACGATTTTCTCAAGGCGGGGAGCCATCATGATCGTGGAGTAGTTGAATTCCTTCACGAGAGCCGGACGGATCTCTTCCTTGTATTTCTTTTCAAGACGGTTGACGTACTTGACGGGGGCCGCTTCAACGGCGGTTTTCTTTTCTGCCATATGTTGCAACTCCTTCCTTAGTCAAGAGCCTCGCCGCTCTTGGCGACGCGGATCTTCTTGCCGTCCACGACCTTGTGGTAGACGCGGGTCGGCTTCTTGGTCTTGGGATCGATGACCATGACTTTGCTGGCATCGAGAGGGGCATAGATGTCGACGATGCTGCCCTCGGGGACAGATTGGGTCGGCTTCTTGTGCTTCTTGCGGACGTTCACGCCCTCGACGACGACTTTGTTGAGCTTCGGATAAGCGCGTTGGACGATGCCTTCCTTGCCTTTGTCGGCGCCGGAGATCACGACGACCTTATCACCTTTTTTGATGTTCATGTCTTCTCTCCTTATAGGACCTCGGGGGCAAGCGAGACGATCTTCATGTAACCGGCCTCGCGAAGTTCGCGGGCGACCGGCCCGAAGACGCGGGTGCCGACGGGATTGCCGTCATTGTCGATGATGACGACGGCGTTGTCGTCGAAGGCAATCGTGGAGCCGTCTTTGCGCTGCACGGGGTGCTTGACGCGGACGATGACGCCTTTGACGACGTCGCTCTTCTTCACTTTGCCGTTCGGGATCGCGTCCTTGACGGCGCAGAGGACGACGTCGCCGAGCGAAGAGGATTTGCGGTGGCTGCCGCCATAGAGGCGGAAGACGCGGACCGAGCGGGCGCCGGAGTTATCGGCGACCACGAGATTCGTTTCGTTCTGAACCATTATTTTCCCTCCTCGGCGGAGACGACCGCCTCAGAGCCTTCAGCGGCTTCGAGCTGGGCTTCAGCCTCGTCGACCTTCTCGGCGGCGATGGCTTTCTTGTCGACGCTCACAAGACGGAACTTGACCATCTTGGAGATCGGGCGGGTGGCCATGATGGTGACGACGTCGCCGAGCTCGGCCACGTTGTTCTCGTCATGGGCATAGAATTTCTTGCGATAACCGACGCGCTTTCCGTAAAGCGGGTGGTTGCGCTCCGTGGAGACGGTCACGACGATCGTCTTGTTCATCTTGACCGAGGTGACGGTGCCTTGAACGGAGATACGATTGTTTCTTTCCATGTTTGTCTCCTCACTTGCTGAGGTCAAGCTCGCGTTCGCGCTTGACCGTCTCGGCTTTGGCGAGGTCCTTGCGGACGCCGCGCACGACGTTGCCGTTCTCGAGGTTGCCGACCGCTTTCATGCGGCGGTACTCGAAGAGTTGCTGCTTCAACTCGTAGATCTTTGCGTCCAGCTCCTCGGGAGTCAAGGCGCGGATTTCTTTGATTTCCATTACTTAACCTCCGTTTCGCGTTTGACGACTTTGCACTTGATCGGGAGTTTGTAGGCCGCGAGGCGGAGCGCTTCCTGGGCGATCTTGCCATCGATGCCGCCAATCTCGAACATGACGGTGCCCGCCTTGACGACGGCGGCCCAGCCTTCGGGGCTGCCTTTGCCGGAACCCATACGGACTTCGGCCGGCTTCTTCGTCATCGCAAGGTGCGGGAAGATGCGAATCCAGACTTTGCCCGCGCGGTCCGTGTAACGGGAGAGCACGATACGGGCGGATTCGATTTGGTGGTCGGTGATGTAATTGCCTTCCATTGCCATGAGGCCGTAGTCACCGAAGTTGACTTTCGTGCCTCCTTTGGGCTTGCCCTCGTAGCTGAGACCGTGGGGGCGACGGTACTTAACGCGCTTTGGCTGCAGCATTTTCGCTTCCTCCTTTGCGTTCGGGGCGACGGGCGCCACCGCGGCGATCTTGCCCGCGGAAGGAGCGGCCCGCGTTCGGAGCTTCCTCGTTCACGATGGCCTTGTCGGTCTTGTTGAGCGAGCGGCAGATCCAAACCTTGACGCCGATGTTGCCGTAAGTGGTCATCGCGGTGACGTGAGCGAAGTCGATGTCAGCGCGAATGGTGTGAAGGGGAACGACGCCTTCCTTGTAGCCTTCGGCACGGGCGATTTCCGCACCGCCGAGACGGCCGGAGCAGAGGGTCTTGCAACCCTTGGCGCCGGCGCGGCGCATTCTCTGGATGGCCTTCTTCATGGTGCTGCGGAACGCGGCGCGGTTTTCGAGCTCGCTCGCAATCCACTGGGCCATGAGGTTGGCATCGAGGTCCGGGTTCTTGATCTCAACGACGTTGAGGTGCACGTTCTCGGACTTGATGAGGGCTTTGACGGCTTCGGTGACGCGCTTGATGTTCGCGCCTTCCTGGCCGAGGACTTCGCCCGGGCGGGCGACGTAGACGGAGATCTTGACGTCTTGGCCCTTATCGGTCTTCACGCGTCCGATTTCGATGCGGGAGAGAAGGGCGGATTTGAGTTCCTTGGTGAGGTACTTGCGGACGGCGATGTCCTCGTTGAGGAATTTGCTGAATTCCTTCTTCGGAGCATACCATTTGGAATTCCAGTCGCGGTTGATACCAACGCGCATGCCGACGGCATTAACTTTGTGTCCCATAGTTTGATGATGCCCTCCTTAGTTCCTTTCCTTAACCGTGATGCGGATGTTCGCGTTGCGCTTCACGATGCCAGAGGCAGAGCCCTTGGCGCGCGGGATGTAACGCTTGATTTTGAGCCCGTCGCCGACTTGGATCTCGGCGATGTAGAGCTTGCTGCCGTCCATGTGGAAGTTGTTGACGGCGTTGGCGGCCGCGCTGCGGATGAGCTTCTCAACCGGGGCGACGGCGGCTTTGTTCGTGACGGCGAGGATGCCGAGGGCGTCCTTGACGTCTTTGCCGCGGACGAGATCGACGACGAGGCGAACTTTGCGCGGGGTGACGCGGACGTCACGGGCGAAGGCCTTCGCTTCGGTGACGGCCGGTTTGACCGGTTCTTCGACCTTCGGGGCCTTCTTGGCGGCTTTGACGGCCTTCTTGGCCGGGGCTTTCTTCGGAGCTTCCTCGACGACCGGGGTCGCTTCTTCGATCGGCGCTTCCGCCTTCTTCGCGGCGGCCTTCTTGGCCGGGGCTTTCTTTGCCGGAGCCTTCTTCACGGTCTTCTTTTGTTCTTCAGCCATGATGGTTCTCCTTATCTCTTGGCGGCTTTGTCGCCGACGTTATTGCCGTGGTGGCCAGGGAAGTTGCGGGTCGGGGCGAATTCGCCGAGCTTGTGGCCGACCATGTCTTCCGTGACATAAACGGTGATGTGTTCGTGGCCGTTGTAGACCGCGAAGGTTTCTTCGACGAAGGCGGGATAGATCGTCGAGCGGCGAGACCAGGTCTTGATGATCTCTTTCTTGCCGGCTTTCTTGTTCGCTTCGACCTTCTTCAGAAGGTATTCATCCACGAACGGGCCTTTTTTAGACGAGCGAGACATGTTGTTCTATCTCTCCTTTCTTTACTTCTTGGAAGCGCGACGGACGATGAGGCGCGTCGAGTTCTTCTTGTTGTGGCGGGTCTTGACGCCTTGGCAACGCTTGCCCCAAGGGCTGCGCGGCGCATCGCGTCCGACGGGGCATTTGCCTTCGCCGCCGCCGTGGGGGTGGTCGCAGGGGTTCATCGCGGAGCCGCGGACCGTCGGGCGGGTGCCGTTCCAACGGGTCTTGCCGGCTTTGCCGAGATTGACGAGGTTCCAATCCTCATTGCCGACGATGCCGATCGTCGCGCGGCAGTTCTTGAGGAGCTTGCGGACTTCGCCAGAAGCGAGGCGGACGATGACGTATTTGCCTTCGGCGCCGAGGATCTGGGCGGAAGTGCCGGCGGCACGGCACATTTGAGCGCCTTTGCCGGGCTGGAGCTCCACCGCGTGGATGAAGGTACCTTCGGGGATGTTCTGGAGTTCGAGGCAGTTGCCGACCTTGATGTCGGTGGCCACGCCGGAGACGATGACGTCGCCGACCTTGAGGCCCTGCGGCTCGATGATGTAGCTCTTCACGCCGTCCGCGTAGCAGATGAGCGCGATGTTCGCGTTGCGGTTCGGATCGTATTCGATCGCCTTCACGGTCGCGGGGATGTCGTCCTTGCGGCGGCGGAAGTCGATGATGCGGTAGCGACGCTTGTTGCCTCCGCCGATGTGGCGGCAGGTGATTTTGCCCTGATTGTTGCGCCCGCCGGTTTTCTTGACCTTGGCGAGAAGCGATTTTTCAGGAGTGGATTTGGTGATGTCCTCGAACGTGGAGTTCGTCATGGCACGACGAGACTTGGTGTAAGGACGATACGTTCTGATTGCCATTTCTTGTTTCTCCTATATTGGATGCTTTACCTATATATCTTTATTTATATATAAGAGGGTGTTTCCTTACTCTTTGAAGAGATCAACCGCGGATCCTTCGGCAATCGTCACGATGGCTTTCTTGAAGCCGGAGATGGTGCCTTTGTAGCGGCCGCCGCGCGAGGTCTTCTTCTCGATCTGGTTCGCGATTTTGATGTCGACGACCTTGACCTGGAAGATGTGCTCGAAGGCGTTCTTGATCTCGATCTTGTTGGCAGAGGCGGCGACCTTGACGGTCACTTTGTTCTGCTGTTGCATGAGGGCCATGGATTTCTCCGTGATGAGCGGGGAATCGATGACGTCGAAGTCGTGGAGGGTCGGCTTCGGGAAGCTGACTTTCGTTTCTTCGACTTTCGTTTCGGTGTTGTTAGCCATATTACTTCAGGGCCTCCTCGATTTGATGGATGCCGTCCTTGCTCACGATGATGTTGTCGAAGTAGAGGACGTCATAGACGGAGATGTTGTCGGTGGTCGTGACGACCAAGGACTCGATGTTGCGGGCCGAGGCGATGACGTTTTCGTTCTCGATGTCGGTGACAAGGAGGTTCTTCTTGCCGGCGACCTTCATGGCCTTGAGGCTTTCCGCGAAGACTTTCGTCGAGATCTTGTCGAGCGCGAGGGCGTCGACGACGACGATGCCTTTGTTTTCGGCCTTCTCAGAGAGGACGCCGCGGAGGGCGAGGTTGTGTTCCTTCTTGTTCTGGGAAAGCTTGTAGTTCTGGTTGCCATCCGGTCCGAAGACGATGCCGCCGCCAACCCAGATCGGGGATTTGACGTCGCCCGCACGGGCGCGGCCGGTTCCTTTTTGTCTCCAGGGCTTCTTGTTGGTGCCGTGGACTTCGTGGCGCTTCTTGGTTTTCGCGGTGGCCTGGCGGAGATTCGCCTGGTAAACCGTGACGGCATTCTTGACGATTTGCGGATTCACATCCTTGACGCCGAAGACTTCGGCGGAGACTTCAACCGTGCCGGCATCTTCGCCCTTGAGGGTGATGACGTTCAAGCTGATGGTGTTAGCCATGGTTTATTCTCCTTTCTTGCTGAGGTCGACCGGAGCCTTGACCTCGGGCTTCTTGAATTGGTGAAGGATCGGGGAGCGGAGCATGACGATGCTCTTCTTCGGTCCGGGGACGCCGCCCTTGACGAGGATGTAGCCTTTTTCGAGGTTGCTCTCGACGACGGTGACGTTTTGGATGGTGACCTGCTCAGGTCCCCAGTGGCCGGACATGTGCTTGCCCGGGATGACGCGGTTGTTGTCACGGCCGTTGTTCGCGACAGAGCCGATTCCGCGGTGGTATCCGGAGCCATGGCCCTTCGGACCGATGGTCATGTGATACTTCTTGATGGTGCCGGTGTAACCGTGGCCTTTGTTGTGGCCGATGACGTCGACGACGTCGCCCGCTTGGAACATGTCCGCGGTGAGGGTCTCGCCGATCGCCTTGCCGTAGATTTCGTCGCCCTTGAGCTCATAGAGATGGGCTTTGGCCGCGACGTTGGCTTTCTTGTAGATGCCGAGCTCGGCTTTGTTGAGGGTGCGTTCGGCTTTGTCTTCATAGCCGACGATGAGCGCCTCATAGCCGTTCTTTTCCTTGGTTCTCTTGTCCACGATGACGTTCGGGAGAACTTCGATGACGGTGACGGGATACATGGTCCCGTCGGCGGCGAAGACCTGAGTCATGCCGGCTTTGCGTCCGATGATGGATTTCATGCTTCAGTCCTCCTTATAGCTTGATGTCGATATCGACGCCCGAGGGAAGGTCGAGCTTCCTGAGGGTTTCCACCGTTTCCTTGGTGGGGTTGGTGATGTAAATCAACCGTTTGTGGGTGCGGATCTCGAATTGCTCGCGGCTGTCCTTGTACTTGAAGGTCGCGCGGAGAATCGTGTAGACCTGCTTCTCGGTCGGGAGGGGGATCGGCCCCTTGACCTTTGCATTCGTTTTGCTCGCGACGGTCAGGATCTTCTCGACGGATTGATCGAGAATCTCATGTTCATAAGCCGTCAAGCGAATACGAATCGCTTTTTCTTTCGCCATGAATGTTCCTCCTTGATATGTATTTCAGGCTTCTAGGCCCTCACTCCATGCGAATTCCCCGACATCCCTTTCATGACAACGCCTGTAGGTGTGTCGGCAACCTCGCACTTCAACGCAAGCGCCAGCGTGTATGAGAATACGCGCATGCGGGTATGCCGTCAACAATTTTTTTCGGCAATTTTATCGATTTCATCTACTTTTTCGATCTTGGTCAAAAAGGATGAAAGAAAAACCCCGAATCCATCGAAAAAATTCAGGGTTTTCAGAATTTTTTGTGCACAACGCACAAACTTTCATTCTTTTTCGTGTTCTTTTTCCGCCGTTTTTTGGGCGGCGATCCGCGCGTTTCTGCCCGCCAGGGAATACTCGCATCCGCAGTAATCCTGGTTGTAGAGACCATAGGCGATCCGCATGGCTTTCCCCTTCTCGATCCCGCCTTTTTTCTTGAAATCGCTATAGAAATAACGGCAATGGGGATGGCTTTCCTCGAGCTTCTTGCCGATCGCGTTCAGGATCTGGCTGTCCTTTTGCCGCGAGATGGTCATGACGGTGCAGAAATAGTCGAATCCTTGGGTCTCGGCGAAGTCATAGGCCTCTTTCATCCGCGCCTCGTAACACCGGAAGCACCGTTCCCCGCCTTCTTTGCACGCGGCAAAGGGTCGCAATGGTTCCATGAAGGCCTCGTGGTCATACGGGGGCTCGATGAGATCGACCTGATACCCGTAGTCGCGCTTGAGGTCGATCAAAAGGCGTTTCAGCTCTTCTCTCCGTCGATCGAATTCTTCCGCGGGAAAGATGTTGGAATTCGAGTAATAGATCGTCACGTCGAAGCGAGGGCAAAGGAAGGTCAAGGGGAAGCAAGAGCACGGGCCGCAGCAGGCGTGCATCAAAAGGCGGGGTTTCTTGTCCCCGATTCTCCCCAGCTCCTCCAGCGAGACATCGTAATAATTCACGTATGCCTGCATGCCTTTTCCTTTCTAGAAACGATCGTCCATCGCGTTTTGGTAATCGTAGGTCCCGTGGATGAACATGGCGTCTCCGAAGCTGAAGAAACGATACCCTTGGGCGATCGCCTCCTCGTAGCAATGGAGGGTCCAGTTGCGGCCCATGAAGGCGGAGACGAGCATGACGAGGGTCGATTTGGGCAGGTGGAAATTCGTGATCAAGGCGTCGACGGCGCGGTAACGGTATCCAGGGCTGATGAAGATGGACGTGGCTTCATCGCAAGGGACGAACCGGCCGTATTTCTGCATCACGGACTCGAGGGTGCGGACGGAGGTGGTCCCGATCGCGATGATGCGACGCCCCTCCTCTTTGGCTTTGTTCAAGGCGTCCGCGGCTTCCTTGGACATCGAGAACGTCTCGGAATGCATATGATGGTCCTTCGTGTCCTGGACCTTGACGGGACGGAAGGTGCCAAGACCGATGTTGAGGGTGATGTCCACGACTTCCACGCCTTTCGCGCGGAGTTCGGCGAAAAGTTCCTCGGTGAAATGGAAACCCGCGGTCGGCGCGGCGGCGGATCCGGGCACTTTCGCGTAGACGGTTTGGTAATCCGATTTGTCTTCGCACTGCTCCTTGATATACGGGGGCAAAGGCATGAGGCCGAGGGCATCGAGAACCTCGAGGAAAATGCCCTCGTAATGGAATTTCATGTGGCGGATCCCCTCGGGCAGGACCTTGAGGCAGGTCGCGCGAAGCTTGCCTTCCCCGAAGCTGCAGGTCGAGCCTTCCCGGACGGAATGGGCGTTGCCGACGAGGCATTCCCAAACGTCTTCCCCTTCCTCGGGGACTTCATGCAGGAGCAAGACCTCGACCTTGCCTTTCGTGGCGTCCTTGACCCCGATGAGGCGGGCGGGCAGGACTTTCGTGTTGTTGCGGACCAGCACGTCGCCGGGGCGGAGGTAATCGAGGATGTCGCGGAAGACGCGGTGCTCGAAACGATGGTGCTCGCGGTCCACGACCATGAGTTTGGCCTCATCCCTTTGCTTGAGGGGCGTTTGGGCGATGCGGTCTTCGGGCAAAGCGAAATCAAAAAGCGAAATATCCATGATCAGAATCCTCGTTTGTCCCCGTATTTGGCGAGGCACT
>JAEDJP010000077.1 GCA_016296285.1 Bacilli bacterium | reverse complement strand
CTCATAAGCGGACAAGTCGACTTCCTTCTCCGCGGGGAATTCGTAATCATAAAGTCCCGCGCGTATATAAAGGCCCGTCCCTCCGGCGATGATGATCGGAACATTTCGAGAAGACAGTTCCGCGATGACCGAGCGGAGATCGCCTTGGTATTCGAAAGCGCTGTAGGCGGAATCAAGGGGGATGAAATCGAAGAGGAAATGCGGAACGGACATGCGTTCTTCTTCGCTAGGCATGGCCGTCGCGATGTGAAGGTCACGATAAACCTGAAAGGCATCGGCGTTCACGACCGCCCCACCCAAGCGCTTCGCGAGGGAAATCGCGACTTTGCTTTTGCCCGTCGCGGTGGCGCCCGTCAGGACGAGAATCATCGGAGGATATCCGCCGCCTCTTGGAGGAGCGCCTCCATCTCTTCTTTCGATGCTTCGTAATTCTGGACGACGGGGTCATTCCGATAGGCATCCATCGAGGAACGGTATGCTTTTTTGGCTTTCGCGAAGGCAACATCGTCCCCCACGGCGGAAAGGCGCGCGACTTCTTTTTGGGCTTTCTCGACCTCGGCGCGGAGAGAGGAAACGACCTTGGATTCCTCGAAGGCTTTCTTCGCGGCGAGATAGGTTTTCGCGACCGGCTCGTTCTCCAAAGCCTTGCCCGCGCGCCGAGCAAGGGATAGGACGGGATCCTCGACGAGGGCGCCGATCATGGAGAAGGCATGGTCCTCGACGATGCGAACCGGAACGATGCATCCCTTCAAATATTTCGGGCCGGGGAAATTGACGAGTTTGCCCGTCTCGGTGTAACCGGAAAGAACGGCCTCGTCTTTCTTGGACGGGCCATCGACCAAGACGTCATAGACATGTCCGAGCATCGCCTGGCTATGGGACATGACGCCGGCCTCCACGACTTTGAGGAGGCGGTCGAAACGCTCATGCTTGGTCGCGTCGGAGACGTTGTCTTCCATCTTCGCGGCAGGGGTGCCCTTGCGCGGGGAATAGATGAAGGTGAACGCGGCGTCGTATTGGACTTCTTCGCAAAGGGAAAGGGTGTCTTCGAATTGCTCTTCCGTTTCGTTTGGGAACCCGACGATGATGTCGGTCGTGATGGCGCAGCCCGGGATCTTGGTCCGGATCTTCTTGACGAGCTCGAGATAGCTTTCCCTCGTGTAACGCCGCCCCATGAGGCGAAGCATCGAGGTGGACCCGCTTTGAACGGGGAGGTGGATGCAAGGCATGATGTTCGGGGTCGCCGCGATCACGTCGATCATCTCGTCCGTGAAATCCCAAGGGTGGCTGGTCATGAAACGGAGACGCGGGATGCCAAGAGCGGCGACTTCCCGCAAAATCGTCGCAAAAGACGTGCCGTCATGGAAATCCTTGCCATAGCTATTGACGTTTTGTCCGAGCAACGTGATCTCCTGATAACCCTCTTCGACGAGGGATTTGCATTCTTTCAGAACATCTTCTTTCGCGCGGCTTCTCTCCCTGCCCCTGGTATAGGGAACGATGCAATACGTGCAGAACTTGTCGCAGCCATACGTGATGTTCACGAAAGCCTTGTAGGAATCAAGGCGCGTGGAAGGCAGGTTCTCGACGATGTCCCCAGGGAAGGAAATGACGTCGACGAGGTCTTTCTTGCGAGCTAAAGATTCCCCGATCAGATTCAAAAGATTCGGGATGTTATGCGTCCCGAAGATGAGGTTTACGTAAGGATAGGAGGCTTTGATTTTCTTCGCGACCCCCTCTTCTTGCATCATGCATCCGCAGACGCCGAGAAAGAACGTGGGGTCTTTCTTGCGATTGGCCTTGAATTTGCCGATTTCCCCATAGACCTTTTCTTCCGCGTTCTCGCGCACGGCGCAGGTGTTGATGAGGGCAAGCCCCGCTTCTTCCTCGTTTTCGGTGCGGACCATGCCGGCAGCCTCGAGATAGCCCGCGAGGATTTCCTCGTCGCGGACGTTGCCTTGGCAGCCGAAGGTCTTGATGAAAAACTTCCGCCCTTCCCCGAATTCCTTCACGATGTCGGGCACGACAAGCGGTTCGCGAATGGTCTTGCCGTCGTCGCGTTTCGTTCTCGCGAGGGCGAGATCCGGCAAAGACTTATAGATGGTGCGTGACATGGCAGATCTCCTTTCCTTCGACGAGGCGCACGGGCTCGATGGCCTTGCATGCCCCGGTGTTTTCGTCGACGTCGATGAGGACGAAATCGAGTTCGGTCGGGCCGTCGCATGCGATTTGGAAGCGGCCGGGCTCTTTGTCGATGAGGGCGCGGATGACGGAAGAGGGCTCATAACCGATGATGCCGTCTTTCATGCCGCAATAGCCGGCATCGGTGAGGAAGCCCGTCCCATCGCGAATCGTCTCATCCGCGGTTTGGACGTGCGTATGCGTTCCGATGACCGCGCTGCAACGGCCTTTGAATTTCTCGAAGAACATTTTCTTCTCGGACGTGGAATCCGCGTGGAAATCCACGATGTGGATGGGGGCGGCGTCTTCCAAGATGTCCTCGAAAGAGGAATAGGGGTCATCGACATCGACCTTCATGAACGCTTGGCCAAGGAGGTTCGTGACTTGGATCTCGACCCCGCCGACCTCATAGACCGCCGTCCCGGAACCATAGACGTAAGAACGGAGGTTCAGGGGGCGGATCAGGGAATCCGCGCGGTCGATGTAATCGTCGATTTGATCGCGTCCGCGGAAATGGTTCCCGAGAGTGATGCAATCGACCCCGGCATCCAAGAAGGCTTTGTATTCGCGGTGCGTGAGGCCGCTGCCCTTGCAGGTGTTCTCCCCGTTCACGATGACGAAGTCGGCGGAAAGCTTCTTCCGAAGGGAAGGCAGGGCTTCTTCGATGGCATGAAGCCCGATTTCGCCGACGACATCGCCGAAAAAGAGGATTCTCATCGCTTATTTCGCGGTTTCGATCGCGCGGTATTCGCGGATGACCGAGACTTTGATTTGGCCCGGGTAGGTGACGCCGTTTTCGATTTCCGTGCGGATGTCCTGAGCCATCTTGACGGCTTCGGCATCGCTCACTTTCTCCGGGATGACCATGACGCGGATCTCGCGTCCGGACTGCATCGCGTAAGCCTGAGAGACGCCATCGTACTTCTTGGCGATCGTCTCGAGGGCCTCGATGCGCTTGACATAGGTCTCGAGGGTTTCGCTGCGGGCGCCCGGACGAGCGGCGGAAAGGGTATCCCCGGCGGCGACGAGATAGGAGATGACAAACTTGGCGGGCACATCGCCATGGTGGCTTTGGATCGCGTTGAGGACGACCTCGGGCTCGCCGTATTTCTTCGCGAGCTCATAGCCGAGCTGGACGTGGGTCCCTTCCTGTTCGAAGTCGACGGCTTTGCCGATATCGTGGAGCAAGCCGGCGCGACGGGCGAGGTTGGTGTCGAGGCCGAGTTCCCCGGCCATGATGCCGGCAAGATAGGCGACTTCCATCGAGTGGGTCAACGCGTTCTGGCCATAGGAAGTGCGGTAATGGAGACGGCCGATATAGGAAAGAAGCTCGCGGTTGATGCGGGGAAGGCCGAGCTTGAAGCAAGCTTCCTGGCCGTATTTGGCGCAGGATTCTTCCACCTCTTTCTTGACCTTGGCGACGACGTCCTCGATGCGGCCCGGCTGAATGCGGCCGTCCTTGACGAGGATTTCGAGGGAGCGGCGGGCGATTTCGCGGCGGATCGGGTCAAAGCAACTGACCGTGATGGCTTCCGGGGTATCGTCGATGACGAGATCGACCCCGAGCTGCTGTTCCAAGACGCGGATGTTGCGCCCTTCGCGGCCGATGATGCGGCCTTTCATCTCGTCGCTAGGCAAGGCGACGACCGAAACGGTGCGCTCGGTGACGACGTCTTGGGCATAACGTTGGCAAGCGGAGACGAGCAAGTCGACGGCCTTGGCTTGGGCGGTGTCGCGGGCTTCGTCTTCCGCGTTTTTGATGTAGGCGCTGATTTCCATCGCCATTTTGTTCTCGACGCGGGCCATGATCTCGTCATGGGCCTCCTGGACGGACATCCCGGAAACCTTCTCGAGTTCCTTGATGATCTCGTCGACCTTGGTGTCGAGTTCTTCTTTGCGGCGCTTGTTGCTCTCGATCTGGGCGTCGAGGGATTGGCTCTTCGCCTCGAGGGCCTCGGTGCGGCGCAGCAACTGGTTCTCGCGCTCGTCGAAAGCGGCGATGCGGAGATCGAGCTTCTGCTGCTCGGCGGCGATTTCCGCCTTGCGTTGGCGGGCGTCGTTCTCGTTTTGCTGCTTGGCTTCGAACATCGACTGCTTGGCATCGAGCTGAGCGTTCTTCACGATGCGATCCGCCTTGTCCTTGGCGTCGCGCAAAATGCCTTCCGCCTTACGGTTCGCGGAAGTCTTCTTGTTTTTCCCAATGAGGAAAAGGATGAGGAAAGTGATGCCGGCGCCGACGACGAGGGCAGCCGCGGCGATGCCAATGGCAACTCCGAATTCTACTGGTGGCATGAGTTAACTCCTTGAATAGGCTCAAAGAGAGCAATCTCTGCCCAAAGAAAACTGCAGTTAAGGTATCAGGGAACGCCTTAAAAAGGTGCCCCTAAGTATATTTATACGACCGTTTTGATTGGGGAAGGCACTCTTCGAGTACACCAAATTTTACCAAGGTTTCCCGCAAAGCGATAGACGAATTTCACGCTCACGCGAGAAGAAACCGAAAAGAAGGGGGGCGTGTATTCGAATTTGAGAAAAACTTTCCTTCTTTTTTATTTTTGCTCTTTCTCGATGTTGCAAGAAAGAAACACGCCGTTGATGTCCGTCTTGACGGGGATATCTCCGCGAAGGAGTGGCAAAAGATACGCGCCGAATTCCTTCGTGGGGAACCCGTCCTTCATCCATTCCGCGGGGAAGAGATGCTCATGGTTCGCGCAATCGGCAAGAGGATGGGTTTCCATGGCGAAATGGAGGCTCTTCTCCTGCGACCGGCGGAGGCCGACCATGATGCCGCCTCGCCCGGCGAGAGCTTCGTCGACCGCGACTTCCCCGAGCCACTGGGCTTGATCGCTATCGACTTTCGAAATGGTGTAGGGATTGGAACGGCAAGCCGTGCCCAAAACCGAGGCCCGGACGGGAAGGTGGAGACGTTCGCGCACGATGGCACCAAGCGCGTAAGCCACGCCTTCGTTGTCGGGATGGCCGAAAGAATCGACGTCGCAAAGAGCGCGATGGGGAACCTCGATTCCTTCGCTTAAGGCGACGAACACCTTGCCTTTTCCCGCGTAAATCTTTGAGATGCGACTCAAAAAATCCTCGAGATCGAAGGGAATTTCGGGCAAAAGAATCAAATCGGGGGCGGCATTCCCTTTGAGGAGGCCCGTCGAAGCAGTGACCCACCCGGCTTCCCTGCCTTGGATCTCAACGAGGTTCACTTTGCCTTTTTCATAAGAGCTGCCATCGATTTTGATGGAAGCGAAAGCGTTCATGACATAACGGCAGGCGGAAGGATAGCCGGGGCAAAAATCCGTCCCGAACAAATCGTTGTCAATCGTCTTGGGGATGCCGACGACCTTCAAACCCCAGGAAGCGAAATGCTCGTGGAGTTTCTGGGCGGTGTCCATGGAGTCGTTGCCCCCGTTGACGAGGAGATAATCGCAATCGATATCGATGAGGGTTTGCTCAACTTCTTTCCAGAAGGGGAAATCGCTGTCGATCCTTTTCCTGCTCGTGCCAAGCGCCATCCCAGGGGTTTGGCGCAAAAGGCAGAGGCGGTTATACGGCAAATCCGTCAAACGGACGAGATCGTTCGAAATGAGACCCTCGATGCCATGAAACGCACCGTAAACCTCGATGCCACGGTCACGGCAACGACGGATGACGCCATTGAGGGAGGAATTGATCACGGCTGTCGGGCCGCCGCTTTGCAGATAGAGCAAGGATCCCATGTTCTACTCCTTATTTATCGAAAAAGGCGCATGATGCGCCTTCGTTATCATTCGGCCGCTTCGGGCTCGACCACGCCTTCGTCGCTGAAAGAAGCGCGGATTTTCGCCTCAAGCGAATCGGTGAGTTCCGGATGTTCCTTGAGATACATCTTCGCGGCTTCCCGGCCATTGCCGATCTTG
>JAEDJP010000076.1 GCA_016296285.1 Bacilli bacterium | reverse complement strand
CAATACCCTTGCTTCTTCAGTTCTTCGAGGGTTTCCTTTTCCTCGGGGAACAAAGAGCCGGGATGGGTGGCCAAATACGCGTTTTCCGCGGACAGAAGGACATCCGAGAAGCTTTGGCGTTCCTCGGGCTTCATGTCCGGGGCGATGGAGACGATGATGTCGTCCATCTTCATCCCCATGAGCGAGCGCACCTGCGCGCCGGTCAAGGAAAAGGAGGGCCCGAGGATTTCCCGGCCGGCCTCGGTCCAAGCCTCCGCGACGGGAAGGCTCGCGTCCCATAACGTTCCATCGAGATCGAAGAGAAGGGCAATGCTGTTCATGCCATTATCATAGACCATAAACGTCGCGCGCACCTACGCGAATTGAAAAAAGCCGAAAAATTGCTATAGTAATCCCGTAGCTATGGACGAGGAATTCAACGTGTTCGACATCGCCGGGACGGACGGGTCTTTCAACCCATCCCCCGAGAATGCCCCCGTCTCGGACGAAACCGAGGCGAGGGAGGTTTATGACTACCAGGACCTCACGAAATACGCCGCGGCGGGCAAAGCCGTTTCGCGCGGCATCATCGGCCTCGCGACCGCGGGCATCATGACCGGGGGGATCCTCGGCCTCGCCGGGGTCGGCGAGACCGCCGCGGAAGGGGCAGCCCCCACGATCGAGGCCTTGGTCGTCGAACAAAAGGGCGATGCCGATGCGATAACGTATTCCTTCACCGTCTCGGGGGTTCTCGAGTCCCTTCTTTGGTTCCGCGTGTCATCGCCGGAAAAGCAAGAACAGTTCGAGATACCCGAGGATGGTTCTTATGAAGGCGAGGTCCAAGATCTCGGATACGGGTCCGAGGTCATCTGGTCCTTCCTGCTAGAAGATAACGGAGAACCAACGACCTTGAAGGAAGGCACCTTGACCCTCGCGCCCATTTCGAAAGGAGCATTGCATGAATAATCAGGAACAAAACATGAAGCCGGAAACCAAAGAAGAATCCGTCCCGGAACAGAAAACGCGCATGGCCGGATGGAAAAGCAGGAAGCTCGGGAATCGCGTTTTCTTCGTGATGCGCATCCTCTTCCTCGTTCTCGGCCTCGTCTGCTGCGTCCTCTTCATCTTCGGCAGGCAAGTGTTCGGGAGCGAATTTGCCGACCAGATCTTCGGGCCTGACAAGAACGGCTGGGACGTCGTCTGGGACGGCATCACCGGGACGTGGAATTCCTGGCTCCTCACCCTCATCGCCCTCGCAGTCGCGAGCGTCTTCTCGATGGTCTTCGATTTCGTCATCCGCGTGGCTTCCCCGAAAACCAGGCGCAGCAGGACGATCGTTTCCCTCGTCCGTTCCCTCACCCATTACGCGGTCGTGATCGTGACCGCGGGCGTCATCTTGTCCGCCTGGGGCGTAAACGTCGCGGGCATCGTCGCCGGGGTCGGGATCTTGACCCTCGTCATCGGCCTTGGCTGCCAATCCCTCGTGCAAGATGTCGTTTCCGGCCTCTTCATCGTCTTTGACGATTATTACGCGGTCGGCGACACCGTCATCATCGACGGATTCCGTGGGACGGTGACCTATGTCGGCCTCCGGTCGACCAAGCTCGAGGATGCGGGCGGCAACATCAAATCCATCAACAACAGCGCGATCACGACCGTCGCGAACCTCGCGCGTCTTGATTCCCTCGCCAAGGCGGAGATTGACGCGTCCTACAACGAAGACGTGCGGCGCGTGGAAGCTGTGATCGCCAACAACCTTGAGGCGATCCGCAAAAAGATCCCCGCCATCACGGAAGGGCCGTTCTACAAAGGCATCAGTCAATTTGGGGATGCGGGCATTACCTACCTTGTCATAGCGAAATGCAAAGAGGCCGATCGCTTCCAGGTCCAACGCGACTTGAATCGCGAGCTTTATCTCCTCTTCGTCGAGAACGATGTCCTTGTCCCGTACAACCAGTTGACCATTAACCCTGCCGATCCGACGGACCGCCCTGTCCCCACGGCCGCGGACATCAAAGCCGCGCAGAAGGTCACCGACGTCAATCGCGGGGTCGGCCAAAAAGCCAAAAAGAAAACGGACGAGACGTTTATGAAGCGCATCAGCAAGACGGTCAAGAACGCCGCTCTCGAAAGCCTCGAGGCAAAGGACGACGAATAAACGGCGCCTTCATCTTCGACACCGCTGGGCAATCGTTGCTTGCCTAGCGGTTTTCTTTTGTTTAACCCGATATTTCAAGGCTTTAGATAGTTTGTCAATTTATTCACCACTCCAGGCGGGTCCATGAATGAGACGCCAGGATGCAGGCAAAGGAATTTGTTAGATAGAAATTCAACGGGGAAAAGCAAGTCTCCCGTCTCGAAATCAAGAACATCCAAAATGGAAACTCAAGGGCGTCTTTTGTTCTCTCAAACACAAGCAAGAAAACGGGAATCAGCACGGCAATCTCATGATCCAAGTATAGAGGCCCTTAAAAGAGTAATGGTTAGGTTTGTCTTGCCGGTCCCCGACCGCGAAAAAACATTCGCAAAAAGAAAGAGAGATGCTACCGGCCCGTTGCATGAAGTCAGCTGGGAGTCACATGATGCAGCAAGCCTTTTGTTCCATGTGAGTTTCCATTTTGAACTTGTTGCTGATTCTCCTGCCTTCTTCGTTCCTGTTGCAGTTCTTCCAGCGAAGGCGTTCTCAAAGCTCCGACATAAATCACCCGGAAATCTATTAAGAAAACAGAGGTGTATTTCCTTCTGTAAACTTTTTTGTATATTGCTTTTACTTTTAGTTTTGAAATCGATTTCCTCTTTATTTTGTCGAGAGGTTTTATTATATTGGAATTATGAATAATTCCTCCCTGAAAGACGCAAACACGAAAGCCCTGCAAACCTATTTGCTCTCGCACCCCGGTTCTTCCCGGGTCGAGATCGCCAAGAACCTCGGGCTTTCCAAGATGACCGTCACGAATATCGTCACCAGATTATTGGCCGTCGGTTATCTGGAAGAACGCGAGGAGAATCAAAAATCCTCAAAAGGTCGTCCGGCGAAAGGCCTTTATCTTTCGTCCGATTCTCCCAAGCTTATTGGCATTCAAATTTCGAGTCGATCGATCGCCGTTGCCTTCCTGGATTTTTCTTTCCATGTTCTCAGCAAGAAAGACATCCAAATCGTCGAGAAGGGACACGATGAGTTCATCCCCTTGATCTTTCAGGAAATTGATCGAATCGCCCGGGAAAACTTAAGCGTCAAAATCGTGGGAATTGTCGTATCGATGGAAGACGATTTATCCGATGAAGCCGAAATAAATGCCGGTTTGATTCAAATGCTGAAGGATAAATATCCTCTTCCCGTCCAAACCGTTTCTTCTTTAAAGGCCGAGGCCCTTATGGAACTCCAATTTGGGTCCCTAAAAGGAATTTCAGAAGGACTTTTCATTGAGGTTGGCGAGCATCTGGAGGCGATTATCATTCACGGGGGCAAGATCTTGTCCCTTCCTGAGAATGCGAAAGCGGAATTCGGACACATTTCCATCGACTACAACGGTCTTTCCTGCGAGTGCGGGAATCGCGGTTGCATCGAAGCCTATGCGTCCACGAGCGCGATGGAAAAGAAGCTCAGGGACATCACAAAGCTGAAAATCGATTTCCGCGGTTTCTGTGAGTTGCAAGCAAAGAAAAACGATTCCCGTATCGACTGGGCCCTCAAAGACATGATGGACAAGCTTGCCGCGGCCCTTATCGGCTATGTCAACTTGCTGCATCCAGCGATGATCGTGCTTTCAGGTGAGGGTTCTTTCCTCCCGGACCGTTACCTCTCTCGCCTTGAGAAGGCGATCTCAGAAAAGGCAAGAATCCAAAAAGGAACGAAGGTCCCCGTGAAGAAGCCCGTGGCGAAAGCCGACGGGGCGTTGCTAGGCTCCATCATCCCCGCTATGGACCAACTCTTGGCTTCATCTATTAAGTAAATTGTTTTTATTTTGTTAGTATAATGCTTTTATGAAACTATCGTTAGACAATAGAGAAATCTTCCTTCAGGCCATAAAAGACCTAGAGGCACAAATTGGCAGAACGATCGTTTTCGCTTACCTGCAGGGCAGTCAAAACTACGATCTCGAAACCCCGGCTTCCGATATGGATGGCAAGGCCTTTTGTCTTCCTTCTCTCGATGATTTATATGATGGGAGTTTCCTTTCGAAAACGTTTGATTACCCTTGCGGCCAAATCACGGTTCATGACGTTCGAATGTTGCCTGATCTCCTCGAGAAGATGAACCCGACGTATCTGGAATCCTTCTTTTCCTACGAACAGTTCTTCTTCAAGGACGACATGAAACCTTTCCTCTCGCCCGAGACCTTCAACAACCTCTTCCAAGCACGGAAACCCATTCTTCTCCGTTCAATTCTCGGGACTTTCCGGACCAAGGTAGGAGAGATGCATCATCCATCGACCATTCGCGTTCCCGTCATCGAGAAATATGGGTATGACATCAAATCCGCGAGCCATGCTCTACGGCTCGCTCATCTCTTCTTTTGCATCATCAACGAACCCTATGGGGACCCATATTCTCTCTACCAAAAGGCTTTAAGGCTTTCAGGCGAAGCCAAAGACGTCATTTTGGGTGTGAAGCTTGGTCAGTACAAAGAAGAAACCATCACTCCTTGGTTAAAACGCGCGGACGCATTCCTTTCTACTCAAGTTGATCTTTTCGCAAAAGAAAAAGCCACTTCCTCATTCATCTCCAAGCGGATGAAGGAAGCGGCTTTGCCGATGATTGCAGAGGATTTCCGGCTTAGGCTCTCTCAAAGTAAGCCCGAGTGAAGGCGGCCATCGCCTCGACGTCGGATTTCGCGCACGTCTCGACGGCGCTATGCATGGCGAGTTGAGGAATGCCAATATCCGCGCTTGCAAAGCTGATTTCGCTGTTGCTGATATTTCCTAAAGTCGATCCACCTCTCATGTCGCTTCGATTGGTGAATTCCTGATAGGGGAGATTGGTGAGCGAGCAGATTCTTTTCACCACGGCGGCCGAATAGCCATCCGTCGTGTAATGCTGAGCGGCGTTGTATTTGAGGACGATGCCTCCGCCCAAGCGCACGTCCGTCGTGGGATCGGAAAGCTCCGGATGGTTCGGGTGATTGGCATGGGCGTTGTCAACGGAAAGGTGGAATCCGTTTGCGGCCATGATGGAAAGGGCATCCTTTTCATCGAACAAGGAAGCGGCAATCCTGGAAAGGGTTTCCCGAAGGAACGTCGAATTCGCCCCCTGTCGCGTCAAAGAACCGACCTCCTCGTTATCGAAGAGGGAATATACCGCGATCGCATTCTCCCCTTTCGCGGAAAGGAACCCATCCAAAACGGAAAACGCGGAAGAAAGGTCATCTAGACGCGGAGACAAAAGGAATTCATCCTCTAAGCCAAAAAGGCGCGGCGTTTCACGGACATAGAGATAAAGGTCGTGCGAGAGGACATTTTTCACCGAATCATCATGGAGGGATTCCTTGATCCAATCCATGAAATTCGAATAGACGTCCCCCTTATTTCCGAAAAACGGAATGGTATCAACGCCTTGCTTATAAGCGTATCCGGAGTTGATGTCGCGATTCATGTGGATGGCGACGTTAGGAATGACACATAAATCATGGTCGATATCAAGGAGGCGCGATTCGATCCCTTGCTCCGTTTCGACAACCACCCTGCCCGCGATGGAGAGGGGTCGATCAAGCCAGGATGGGATGATCATTCCGCCGTACCCTTCCACGTTCAAAGCGAGCAAGTTCTTTTTCTCCATATCGGGATTTGGCTTGACGCGAAACGTCGGGGAATCGCTATGGGCGGACGCGACCAAAAATTTCATCGGTTTCGTTTTCGGGATGCAGAACGCGATCAAAGAGGAATCGTTCCTTTTCACGTAGTAGGATTTCCCTGCCTCGAGGCGATAGGGCTTCCTTTCGTCAAGGGTTCGGAATCCCGCGTCCTTCAAAGCGCGCTCGACAAAAGCCACTGCGTGATACGAGCTATGGGACGCGCCCATCGCTTTCATAAACCATTCAAAATTCATCGTGTAATCCTCCTAAAACCTGCGCAAATCGTGATTCAAACCTTGCAAAACGCGAGACAATCAACGGATTTTCCTTTCGTAAAGAAGCCGCGCGTCTTCCACGGCTTCGTAGAGTTTGTAAAGCCAGTTCCGGTCTTTCATGAGGTTCGCGCAGCATCGGTTGTAACTCTTCTCGAAATCTTCCTCGACGTCGAGATAGCAAAAATGGGCATAGACGTTATGGGCGTATTCGTTACGAGTCTTTGTGACCATGAA
>JAEDJP010000075.1 GCA_016296285.1 Bacilli bacterium | reverse complement strand
GACAGAGAACGAAGAAACCACAATAGAAGAGGAGAAGGAAGAGCCGAAGCAAGAAGAGACGAAAGAAGAGGCCCAAGAGGCCGAGAAGACGGACAAGGAAGGGTCCGGGGCCGACTCGGTCCACATCGGCGCGGATGGCGTCCACGTCAAGGACAAGGACGGGACCGAGGTCCACATCTCGCGCAAGGGCATCTTCGTCCGCGACCCCAAGGAAGGGGAAGAAGTCCACGTCGGCTTCGACGGGGTCCAGGTGAAAGGCAAGGAGAAGACCCGCTTCGAGATCGTGAAGGACGTCCTCTGGCCCATCTTCCTTTTCGGTGCCATCATCGCCTACATCCTGCTTGGCTTCTTCTGGACCGAGCACGGGGCCGGCTGGGCCGTCGGCTGGGTCACCATCCTCTACGCCATCGTCCTCGGGTCCATCGTCGAGTGCATCGGCAAGAAGCGCTTCTCGCCCTTCGCGCTCCCCATCCTCCTCGTCGCGGTCTACGTGGGCCTCGGCATCACCTCGAGCCTCTATCCGTGGGGCTGGACCTTCTGGCATCCGGGCTGGGTCCTCTTCCTCCTCATCCCGGTCTATTACCCGCTCGCGGCAGCGCTGGACCGCATCATCCACAAAGAGGATGTCTTCCGCGCCCAACACGACGCGATCGACGCCGACGAGACGGAAGAAGACGACGACTGAGTTAGAGGGCCAACCGCCCTCTTTTTTGCACAATCTGTCGAAGATTGTCGAAATTCGGTTTCCTTTTACGGCGATTTTTCTTTTCAGTTCGCCCCCCGCGCGTTACCATACCTTTAACCAACAAAGGAAAACACTATGGAAAAACAAGCAACCACCGCGCCGTTTCGCTTGAACGTGAAACGGACGATGCTCATCGGGTTCGCCTTTTTCGGCATCCTCTTGATGTGGCAGATCTACGACTCCTGGTGCCCGCCGTTCCTGAGCCAGCTCTTCTGCGACGCGTTCGGCCTCGACCCGACCGCCGACAGCGAGAAGGTCCAGTACCTCGTCGGCATCATGATGGCCCTCGACAACGTCGCGGCCCTCATCCTCATGCCGATCTTCGGGAAGCTGAGCGACAAGACCCACACCAAAATCGGGAAGCGCATGCCCTTCATCCTCATCGGCACCTTCCTCTGCGCGGTCGCCCTCCCCTTCATCCCGCTTTTCTTCCATTTCAACCAGCTCGTGGGCGTCATCGTCACGATGGCAATCGTCGTCGTGAGCGGCATGATGTACCGCAACCCCGCGGTCGCCCTCATGCCGGACATCACCCCGAAGCCGCTCCGTTCCAAGGCCAATGGCATCATCAACATCATGGGCTACGTCGGCGGCCTCGTCGCGACCGTCGTCGGCATCGTGTTCGTCTTGAGCGATTACCTCGGGACTGGCAAAAACGGGACCGGCACCTGGGCTTATCGCAACATCTGGGTCATCGAGATCCCCTTCCTCGTCGCGAGCGTCCTCATGGTCGTGAGCGCCGTCGTCCTCGCCTGCACCATCAAGGAGAACAAGCTGGCCGCCGAGCTCAAGGACGAGCTTGACCGCGGCGAGCAAGTCGCCGAGATCGAGGACAAGATCCTCGACGACGATGCCCCGATGACCAAGGCGAACCGCATCATGCTCATCTTCATCCTGGTCGCCGAATTCTTCTGGTTCATGTCGGAAAACGCGATCGGCACCTTCATGAGCAACTACACGATCTATTACCTCCAGTGTTCCACCGCGAGCAACATGGTGAACGTCATCGTCGGCGGCGTCGGTTCCGTCGTCGGCTTCGTCCTCGGCGGCATCATCGCCGGCAAGATCGGGCGCAAATGGACCGTCTCCATGGGCCTTGGCATCGCCTTCCTCTCCTACATCGCCTGGGCCATCTGCACCTTCACCGTCCCCGTCACGGGCACCTTCCCGGTTTACATTTACGTCGTGTCCCTCTTCCGCGGGTTCGGCATGTCCCTCGTCCACATCAATTCCTTCCCGATGGTCGTCGAGCTTTGCTCCAAAAAGAAGATCGGCGCCTTCACGGGCTATTACTACGCCTCTTCCATGAGCGCCCAGACGATCACCCCGATCGCCCTTGGGTCGCTGCTCCTCCTCCCGCATTTCTCCTGGGAATACCTCCCCGTCTACGCCTTGACTTGCCTCGGCATTTCCTTCCTCGTCTTCCTCTTCGTGAAGAACGTCAAGACGCGAAAGACCAAGATCGCGAAAGGCCTCGAATCCTTCGCCGAGGAAGACTGACATGCCCGCCGCGATCGCCCACCGGGCTTTCGCCCTGCGCCTCAAGGGGAAGGATTGCCCCCTCGGCGTCCTTTTGGGCACGGAAGGCCCGGACCCCTTCATGGCCTATGGCATGAATCCCTTCCGCAAGAAGAAGGACAAGGACGCGGTGAACCCCTTGGGCAGCCTCATGCACAACACCCGCCTCGCCCTCGTCTACGCCCCGATGCTTTCCTACGCGGCCTCGTTTCCCGAGGGGAAGACGCGTGCCCTCCTCCTCGATTACATGGAGGGCCTCCTCTACCATTTCATCCTCGACCGCCGGGTCCACCCCTACGTTTTCTACCGCACGGGCTTTGACGAAATACGGGGGCATCGCCGTGTTCTACCACGGGGCCTTCGAGTCGATCCTCGACCGCGCGGTGGCCGAGAAAGAGCACTTGCCCCCCCGCAGCGACCGCGCCTTGCCCGCGATCGGCGATGAAGACCTCCTCGCCATCTCGAGGATGTGGGCCAAGGGGTTCGAGGGCATCGCTTCCCTCAAGGACGAGGGGTTCGCGGAATCCTACCGCGATTTCCAAAGCGTCATGCGCCTCCTCGTCTCGAAGACGGGGGTCAAGCGCAAGCTCTTCCGCCTCCTCATGGGCAAGACGAGCAAGGCCTATTCCCTTTGCCTTCCCCCATCCCTCAAGCCGTTTGCGCCCCTCGATGTCCTAAACGATGGGCACGCCGCCTGGAAAGACCCGACGACCCTCGAGGAACATCGCGAATCGGTGGAAGACCTTTTCGAGGAAGCCGCCCGCGAGCAAAAAGACGTCCTTTCGATCCTCGAAATGGCCCGCAAGGGGGAGGACACGAAAGAGGCCCTCGCCAAGCTCGAGCGCGATAACGATCACGACGGCGGGATCTACGGCCAAGTCAAAAAGGAATACCGCCTCTGCTTCGAGGAAGCCGGCATCCGCTTCTGACCCTAGGGGCTTCGGCCCCTTTTTTTGTTGCCCGCGCCTATACAAAACGAAACGGAGACCCTAAAATAAGGCGAAGAGTTTTTCTATGAAAAAAGTCCTTGGTTCCGTTGCCCTCCTCTACGTCAAGGGAGGCTTGCTCTCCTACCGGCTCCTCGACCGCGATGGCTTGCCGAAATCCGGCTTTCGCATGCCCCGTTCTTCCTCCGAGAAGTTCCAGCGACTTTCGACGGAAATCGCGGAGAGCCACCGGGGCACCGTCCGCCTCGTCCACGACGAAGGCTTCTTCCCCTTGCCTGGGGGCGCCAAGATCCACGGCTACCTCGTCCTCGAGAATTCCGCCCTCGCGTTCCCCAAGCGGGCGGAGGTCCGCTTCGTGAAGGAAAGCGATCTCGATCGCGTCTACCTCGACCCCCTCGACCGGGCCATCATGGAACGTTTCTTCGCCCTTTCCCATTATTATCTTGGGTTCCTGGGCGAACCCCGGTCCCCCGAAGACGACCGCGCCGCCTCGTTCTTGCTGTCCTCCCTCCGCTATTTCGAGCGCCTTGGGCGCCTTGAAGCAGAGGAGACCAAGATCTTCGAGGACATGATGAAGCACGGGGCATCCCTCGTTTCGCTCAGGAAAGCCCATGGCTATCTCCTTTCCTTTTACCATCTCGACGTCAACGAATTCGTGGACCTTTGCCGCATCAAGCGAGAAAGGAAAGCGAAATGAACCCGTTCGCCCGCCTTGGCTGCCGCCTTTTCCAAGCCGGGATGCGCCTCGCGAGCCGCTTCCTCAAGATCCCATCGCCCGCGGTCATTCACGAGCCCGCCGAGCTTTCTTCCCTCCTAAAAGGAAAAGGCGTCGAGCGCTTGCTCCTCGTCACCGACAAAGGATGCGCTGCCTTGCCCGCTTTCGAGCGCTTCCGGGTTTTCCTTTCCGAATCCTTCGACGTCAAAGTCTATGACGGGGCCATCCCGAACCCGGATTTCGCCTGCGTGGGAAAAGGGGTCGAGGCCTACAAATCCCATCGCGCCGAAGCCCTCGTCGCTTTCGGCGGGGGAAGCGCGATGGACGCCGCGAAAGCGATGGGCGTCCAAATCGCCTACCCCTCGAAATCCCTTTTGGCTTTCAAAGGCCTCCTCAAGGTCCATCGCGACCTTCCCTTCCTCGCCTGCGTCCCCACGACCGTCGGGACCGGAAGCGAGGCCACGATCGCCGCGGTCGTCGTCGACGAGAAGAACAAGGACAAATTCGCGATCGAGTCCCCACGCCTTGTTCCCGACGTCGCTCTCCTCTTCCCTTCCTTCGTCCTCGGCCTCCCAAAACCCCTCATCGCCTCCACGGGCCTCGACGCCTTGACCCACGCCCTTGAAAGCATCGTGGGCAAGAGCTCCACGAAGAAGAGCAAGGCGGATGCCCTCTTGGCGATTACGCGGATTTTCCATTCCTTGCCGCGCCTTTACGACGACCCGATGGACGCGGAAGCCGCGAAGGACATGCAAATCGCCGCCTTCGAGGCCGGGGAAAGCTTCACCCGCGCCTACGTCGGTTACGTCCACGCCCTCGCCCATGCCCTCGGCGGGGAAAAGGGCGTCCCCCACGGCTATGCAAACGCCATTCTCTTGCTGCCGGTCCTCCGAAGCTATGGCAGGGCCGCCTCGAAACCCCTTGCCCTCGTCGCTACCCACCTTGGGCTGCCCGGGGAAACCGAAGAAGAGCGCGCGTCGTCCTTCCTCTTGCGCCTTGAGGCCCTCGAAAAGGAACTCGGCATCCCCGAACGCTTCGCCTTCGCCCTGAGCGAAGAAGAACTCGCTCGCTTGAGCAAGCACGCCGCGAAAGAAGCGAACCCCCTCTACCCCGTCCCGCGGCTCTTCGACGAAAAAGAGCTCGCCGCCATCTTGAAAGGAACCACCGCATGAAGATCACGAAATCCGAGTCCGCCGGCGAAACATTCTTGACCCTCGCTTCCCCTAGCGGCGTCACTTTGGTCCTCACCCCGTTTGGGGCCGGCATCCGCGACGTCTATTTTAAAGGCTCCCCGATGACCCTTTCCCCGCTGAAGGACGAGGATTACCTCCGCGACCGCGTGTTTTTCTATGGCAAGACCATCGGCCCGATCGCCGGCAGGATCGACCAAGGCAAATTCCCGGGTCTCGAAAAGGAATTCGCCTTGCCGGTGAATCCCGAAACCGGCGTCACCCTCCATAGCGAGAGCCTCGATTACGCGTTCGTCCGTTTCGATTTTTCCATCAAGGAAGGCCATGGCGGCACCATCGTCCTTTTCACCGCGACGATCCCTTCCTGCCCCGAATACCCATCGACCACGGAGGTCAAGGTTTCCTATTACATCTCGGAAACCGAGCCCATCTTCGCCCTTTCCTACACCGCGACCCCATCGCGCCTCGCCCCCCTCCACCTCACGAACCACGTCTACTGGAACCTCGGGGGCAGGGACGATGCCAAAGACGCGCGGCTCGAGATCCTCGCGGACCGGGTCGTCGCCTACGACGAGCGCCTCCTCCCCAAGGAGAAGGTGAGCGTCGAAAACTCTCCCCTTGACCTTCGCCAAGGCAAAAAGGTGGAGGAGGTGGCCTCGTTCTTCGACGCGACCCCCCTAGGCGGGATCGACCACGGCTTCTACGTGAACGAGCGCAGCCTCGCCCACCCGACCTATTTCCTCACTCTAGGCGAGGTCACCCTGTCCATCGCGACGACCGCGAAAGCCTTCCAGGTCTATTCCTACAATTTCCCCGTGGACGGCAGCCTCTTCCATAGCGGCGTCCAAAACATCAAGCGCATCGCCGTCACGAGCGAGCCCGTCCTCGACAGCACGACGATGAAGGAGGATTTCCTCTTCTCGCCGTCCCATCCCTTCCATACCGAGACCCTCTTCCGTTTCTCAAGCAAAAAGGAGTGAAACCCATGATCGACATCACCGGCGCGAACGCCCTCTATCTCTCTTCCTTCCCGAAAGCCAAGACGTCCTATTTCTATTCCCACGGCCGCCTTGAGATCCTCGGGAACCACACCGACCACAACCACGGGCTTTGCCTCGTCGCCGGCGTGGACCTTGGCATCACCGCCTGCGTCGCCCCCCGCGACGACGGCATCGTGAGCATCATCAGCCAAGGCTATCGCCCCTTCCTTTTCCCCGTCTCGGACCTTTCCCCGTCCCCGCGCGACCGTTCCTCGACCCGGGGCCTCACCCGCGGGGTCCTCGCCGGCATGAAGAAGCTCGGCTTCAAGGTCGGCGGTTTTTCCGCG
>JAEDJP010000074.1 GCA_016296285.1 Bacilli bacterium | reverse complement strand
GAACCGTTCCGTCGAGAACAACG
The DNA here is from genome assembly GCA_016296285.1 of Bacilli bacterium. Taxonomy (GTDB): domain Bacteria; phylum Bacillota_I; class Bacilli_A; order RFN20; family CAG-826; genus Alloenteromonas. Next base: position 6,450 of record JAEDJP010000074.1, on the reverse strand, counting down.
ACGACAAGCGCCCCTCCCTTGCAAACCTTCGCGATTCCGGCAACATCGAGCAGGACGCTGATATCTGCTTGCTCATGTATCGCGAGGACTATTACACCGATCAAGGTTTGTCCGTGAAAAACAAATTCCAACGCAAGATGGAAGCCAAGGAAAAAGGCGCGGACGATGTTCCTGCGGCCCCTTCTCCCGAAGAGAAGAAGAAAAGCGGCGACACCTCGAAAACGACCATCATGGTCGCCAAGAACCGCAACGGGAAAACCGGCAACTTCGACCTCATGTTCCAGAAGTCCTTCTCCCGTTTCACGGAACCGACCAGCGAATTCCAAGAGAAACAGGCGGCCATGTATCGTTCCGCGGATTTTGAGTATCTCGACCCCGAGCCATGATTCGCTTCGTCTTCGCCGCTTCCGGGTCCAAAGGAAACGCCACCCTAATCACCGATGGGGAAGCCCTCATTCAAATCGACATGGGCGTGGCACGCAAAACCATCGCCGACGCCCTTTTGCCATGGGGAAAACGCGTCTCTGATATCGAGGCGGTTTTCATCACGCACGATCATTGCGACCATGTCAAAGGACTCCCCTATCTTTGCTCCCATACCGCCGTTTACGCGACGGAATGCTCCTTGGATCCCAAAGGCGTTTTCGAGACCATCGAGCCTTATGTCGGGATCCAAATCGGTAAGATCAACGTGTTTCCCTTTTCGGTGAGCCACGATGCCCCGAATCCGGTGAATTATCTCATTTCCGTCGGGGACGAACGCCTTGGCTATGTGACGGATACCGGTTGCCTTGACGAGACCGCGCTTTCCCTGTTGAAGAACTGCGATTATTACCTCTTTGAATCGAATCACGATTTGCGGATGCTTGCCAAAAGCAAAAGGCCCCGTTCCTTGAAAGCGAGGATTCGCGGGGACCATGGGCATCTAAACAACGTTCAAAGCGCCCGTTACCTCGCGTCTCTTGTCGGGGACAAAACCAAGGAAATCTACCTTGGACACATCTCGCAGGAATGCAATACCCCGGAAATCGCCCTCGAGACCTATCGGGAGGTTTTCGCCGAGGAAGGGGTCTCCCTTGAGGGCATAACGCTTCGTGTCACGAATCAGTTTGCCCCGGTTTATGGAGGCGACAAGGAATGAGAATCGCGATCTATTGCATCGGGTCCCTCAAGGAATCCTATTGGAAAGAGGCGTGCGCCGAATATGGAAAACGCATACAGCCCTACGCCAAATTGACCATTGAGGAGTTTCCCGACCTACCCACGAAGGAAGGCGCTTCGGCCACCGAAGAAGAGGAAACCAAGGAAAAAGAAGGGCAGCGTGTCCTTGCGAAAATCAAGCCGGGGGATTACGTGATTTCCTTGGATTTGAATCAGAAGGAATATGACTCCGTCGCCTTTTCGCGTCACCTGGAAGACGCCTTCGTTCGCGGAGGTTCGTCCCTCGTCTTTTTGATCGGCGGATCCCTCGGATTAAGCAAAAGCCTGAAGGCCAGAGCCAACGAATCCTTCTCTTTTGGGCCGATGACGTTCCCGCATCAACTCGCGCGGGTCATGCTGCTTGAGCAACTTTATCGGGCTTTCCGTATCCAAAACGGGCAGCCATATCATAAATGACGGATCAAGGACGGACCTCGTCGATGAGGCCGTAATGGAGGCAAGCTTTCGCCCAGCCGTCTTCGTCGATGTCGGCAGTGACGAAATCCGCGGCTTTTTGAGCGGCTTTCTTCCCGTTGCCCATCGCGACCCCGATTCCTGTGTAATGGAGCATCTCGACGTCGTTTTCCCCATCGCCGAAGCTCATGGCTTGGTCGCGGGTCAGGCCATAGAATTCGAGCACGGACTCCACGCCTTTGGATTTGTCCGAGTCCTTCAGCATGATGTCGACGGCGTATTCGTCCCAACGGGCGCTTTTGCAATGGGGAAGGTGGGGCATGAAAAGGGATTCATCGAAGTCGTCGCAGAAGGCGATCATTTGATATACGACCCGGTCGTAATGGTCCGGGAAGGTGCGCGGCTGGGGGAAACGCGTTCCATATTTCTCGTGAGCGGAGATGACGCGTTCATCGATCATGTTAATATGCCCTTCTTGCTCTTCGATCAAGGTCAATCCGAAGCGAAGGCGCTTCGCGTAGAGAATCATGCGATCCACGATTTCAGAAGGGATGGGGTAGCGATAGATGATGGAATTCCCGATGATGGCGTTGGAACCGTTCATCGTGACCATGCCATCGGGATGGACCGTGTTCAAGACGCCTGATTTGCGGATGAGGTAATAATTCCTCCCCGAACAAAGGAAAACTTTGATGCCTTTGGCCTGCATGTCCTCAATCGCGTGAATCGCGGAAGGAGGAACCCGATGCGTCACATGCGAGAAAAGGGTGCCGTCGATATCGGTGAAGACGATCTTGATTCCTTTTCCTTTGCTTTTCATGGGTGCCTTTCGTTTGCGCCTGTCCCGTTCTTGGGAATGGGTGTAAACTTATTGCCGGATATTTTATGACTTACGACGAATTTAACAAGTATCATCCCTTCGTGGATGCCGAGAACAAGCTCGTGAACGCCTATACGGACGACGAAGGCAATTCCTTCTATGTCGAGCCAGGCTTCTATGACGGCCTTCGCGGTTTCAAGGAAAAGCGCGCGGAAGATTTCGACCGCATCATGGCAGCGATCGACGAGACGATTAAGAAGAACCACAAGGTCATCTTCACCGCGGACTTCGAATACCCTTGGATTACGAGGGACGGATACATCTACCGCGAGATCCATGACATCACGGACCCCCTTCTGATCTTCGTTGAAGATAAATCGCGCGGTTCGGATTACGGGGATTAAAAAATCGCCCACGCCGCAAAACAAAGGGGGACGTGAGGCGATTTTTCGTTTGGTTGGGCGTTATTTTCCGCCGATGGACATGCTCTTGATATAAGCGTTCGCGACGGAGATGGAGTTCTCCCTCATGACGGGCGCGTTATCGAAGCCCTTCAAATCCTTGACCATCTTGAGGAGGTTGCCCGACAAGGTGATGAGGTTGAGAGGCTCGGCGAGCTTGCCATCGCGAATCCGGAACCCTTCCGCTTGGCAAGAGAAGTCGCCAGAATTCGCGTTGAGCCCCGTCCCAAGACCCGCGACTTCCGTGATGAAAACGCCGTCTTTGATGGGGGAGATGAGCTCGTCGAACGTCTGCTTGCCCGGACGGACGAAGATGTTGCTGAAGCCGATGCCGACTTTCATGGAACCCCACGTCCCGTTTCCGGTCGTCTCGACTCCTGCCTTCTTGGCGGTTTCGCGATTGTGGAAGTAGGTTTTGAGAACGCCGCGTTGGACAACCACTTTGTTTTTCTTGGCGACGCCCTCGCCGTCGAAGTAAGAGAAGTGGACGTTTTTCGTAAGGGGTTTTTCCTCGATTGTGAGTTTGCTCGAAGCGATTTTCTCCCCGAGTTTCCCTTCCAAGAAGGAGGAATGCTTCTGCACTTCTTCGGCAGAACAGGCGGAAAGGAAGGCGTCGATCAAGTCGGAGAGAACGTCATGATGGAGGACGGTCGGGTATTTGCCCGCGTCGCAAGGCGCGCCGCCGAATTTCGCGAGAGCGCCTTTGACGATCGCTTCCGCGAACGATTTCGGCTCGAAGGTCGAGAAGTCGCTTCCAAGATAGGAATCATAGAAGGTTTTGACCTCATCCCCTTTCTTGCAGACCGCGCCGGCAACGAAGGTGAAGTAATTGCCTTTTTGCTTGAGCTTGAGCCCGTAGGAGTTCTGGACTTCCTCCTCGTATTCGGATTCCGCGTAAGCCACGTGATCCGCGTCGGTGACGGACGGGTCGGCTGCATAGATGGCGTTTTCGACTTCCCGGAGCACGGCGATTTTGCGTTCCAGGGGGATCGTCGGCAACTCTTTGTTGTAGACGGATCCCTTCTTGTATTTCTCGGATCCTTTAAAGACGGAAGCTTCCTCTTCCTTTTCGTTGTATTTGGCGGTCAGGATGATTTGGTCCGCCAAAAACTCGAGGCTGTCTTTCGTGAACTTTTGGGTATTCCCAGACCCGAACTTTCCTTGGTAGACGCCAAAAGCGGAAATGGATTGGGAGTCCGCGATCTTGAAGGAATCGATTTCATGCTTGAACAAGCGGATGCTCGTGGACTTGGAACGTTCCACGATGATTTGCGCTTCGGAAATGCCTTTTTTCTCGCAAATCTCAAAGAACTTTTTCAAATTCATTCCAATTTACCTCCCCTGCCGCCGACGGTGATTTCTTTCACGCGGATGGTCGGCTGGCCAACGTTGACGGGAACGGAGCCGGAGCTCGCGCCGCAATTGCCTTGCCCGAGGGCGAGATCGTTCCCGACGCGATCGATGTTCATGAGGACTTCCATCCCAGAGCCGATGAGGGTGCACCCCTTGACTGGTTCCGCGATTTTGCCATCCCGGATGATATAGGCTTCACTCGCGGAGAAGTTGAATTCGCCGGTCGTTGGCTCGACGGAACCGCCGCCGAAGTTCGCAACGTAGATCCCGAGTTTGGTGTCCTTGATGATGTCTTCCGGTTTGTCCTTGCCGGGGGCGATGTAGGTGTTGCTCATGCGGGAGACCGGGGCGAAACGGTAGCTTTGGCGACGGGAAGTGCCGTTTGGCTCCATCCCGAGGCCACGCCCATTGAGACGGTCGACCATGAATCCCTTGCAGATGCCTTTTTCGATGAGAAGGTTTTTCTTCGTCTTGACGCCTTCGGAGTCGATGTTGTTGGATCCCCATTCGTTCGGGATGGTGCCGTCATCGTAGGCGGTGACGAGAGTGGAGGCGATTTGCTTGCCGATCGAGTCCGAGAAGACGGAAAGGTGCTTTGCCGTGGCCGCGGCTTCAAGGCTATGGCCGCAGGCTTCGTGGAAGATGACACCACCCCAACCATTGGAGATGACGACCGGGAAACGCCCAGACGGGCATTCCTTCGCGGTCAGGAAGAGGACGGTTTTCTCCCCGTTCTTCCGCGCGAGGGCCTTATAATCGAGCACGTTCTTGAAGTAGTGCCATCCGTCCGAGCGGCCGGGTCCATCGAAACTGCTTTCGATCACGCCTCCCTCTCCTGCTCCGATGGATTGCAGTACCAGGCGTCCCCTCTCTTCTTCGTTCACAAATTCTTTCGCGACGCTTCCTTCTGCCACAAAGAGTTGGAAAACTCGATGGGTGGTCGCGAACACGTCCACGATGCGGACGATGCGCGGGTCGACCGCTTTCGTTTCCTCATAGCACTCCTTGAGGAGGGCGATTTTGTCTTCGGTCGGGACATCGTAAAGATGATCCGAAATCTTGTTGATGACTTTCACCCTCTGTTTCTTGATGGATTCGACCTCGATTGTCCTTTTGCCTTCGAAAGAGGCGGAAAGCGAGGAAGCGAGTTTCCTCAGGCTCTTCGGGGTGAGGTCGCTCGTGTAACCGTAAACGCTGTTGGTGCCTTGGAAGATGCGAATCCCACACCCATATCCTTGGCCGCCTCCGACCCCTTCAACCCTGCCGTTATCCAAAACGATGGATTGGGAATCGGTTTGCTCGCAATAAATCTCAGCATAGTCGCCGCCCGTCGAAAGGGCGTCGTTCAAGACTTGCTTTGCCAGTGCCTTGCTGATCATGTGGCTTTTCCTTTCCCGCGCACTTACTGCGCGCGTTATTTCGATAGTTTAAAGGCCGTCAAAAAATGTACAATGAAAAAGTGAATCCTCCCGTCCTTTTGCAACACCTCAATGAATCCTTTGCGCGTCAACGCGCGATTTTCACGAAGGAAGATTTCCGTTTTATCGAAGGGAAGGGCACCCCGGAAGGACGGCGTCTCGGGATGTTCACCTTGGCTTCGTTCAAGCGCAAGAAGCTCGTGGAGAACGCTTCCGTTTTCTACGGATACGTCTTCAAGGATTACCAAAGGATCGAGGATGCTAAGGCCTTTTACCCAACCTGGGTTTTGTTCAGTCCCCATCCGTACTACCAAGAGGATCCTGAGCGTTACGCGGAGATGATTCCGCTGCTTGAAGAACGGTACGCGACGAAGAAGAAGTTCCGCCGAGAGAAGGTGGAATGCGCCTTGCACGAGTTGCTTGCCGATGCCTCGATGTTGCCCATCGATCCCGCGATAACGAATGGACGTCCCCTCTATCTTTGCATCGTTTATTTCCACCGCGAGCATATTTCCGACCTTCGTTTCGGAGCGAATTTGTTTTTGGCGAATCCTGTCGTTTCGAAGGAATTGCTTTATTTGCCGGAACAATATTGGACCAAGGAATACGCGGAGAGCCGCTGAGGTTCCCTTTGCACAAAGGTGTTTCCCCGAAGGCAAGCTTTCGCCTTGTCTCTTTCCGCTTCAAGGGGACCGAGAGGGCCTTTCCTACGGAATCCGAAGAAAAATGGTGTCATTATCCGGTAACTTGTTTCTAGTCTTTCTTGGCCTTTAGGACATACTTT
>JAEDJP010000073.1 GCA_016296285.1 Bacilli bacterium | reverse complement strand
TCTTGTTACCGAATACCCAAGGAAATATAATTTCCTATGCACTAGAAAGAGGTTTATCCAATGATTGCTAAAACCAAAACCATTGGCAAAGTCAACTACCTGCTTTCGCACCGGCCTCTTGCCGAATGCCCCGCGCCAAGCATCGTCTACTTGGCCGTGGAGCACACAAGAGCCCCGAAAGCGGATGTCTTTGTCAAAGAAGGCGACCACGTGAACTTCTGCCAGAAAGTTGGCATGAGGCACGGGCCGTTCTTCGAACAGCCCATCTTCTCCACGGTGAGCGGCACGGTTCTCGGCATCGAGAAACATTGCCTTTACTCGGGGAAGCAGGTGAACTTCATCAAGATCCAGAACGACTTCAAGGACACCCTGGATCCCGAGGCGAAGGAACGCACCCCGGAAGAGGTGAAGGCCCTCACCAAGGACGAGCTCGTCAAGCTCGCTGCCGATTTCGCCCTCGTCGGTCTCGGCGGCTCCGGCTTCCCGACCTCCGTCAAGCTCGCGACCAAAGAGCCGATCAAGCATATCTTGATCAACGGCATCGAATGCGAGCCCTATCTCTCCGCGGACCAACTCTTCATGATGAACAAGGCCGAGGACATGATCCACGGCATCGCGCTTCTCATGAAGATGTACGATTGCCATGACGCCCGCATCTGCGTCAAGAGCATCCACCCGGAAATCATCGAGCACCTGAACGCGGAAATCGCGCGCCTCTATCCTGATTCCGGCATGGTCGTCGCCCCGATGAAGAACTTCTATCCGCAAGGATGGGAAATCGCGATGATCAAGACCGCTCTTGGCATCGAGGTCAAGCCGGGCACCTTGCCGCCCCAGTACGGCATCATGAACCTGAACGTCGCGACCGCGGCGAGCCTCTATTGGGCAGCCCGTTACAACCGCCCGACCACCGAGCGTTACGTCTCGATGAACGGCGACGGCATCGCCGAGCCCAAGGACTTCCTCGTCCGCCTCGGCACCCCTGTCACCGACCTCCTCCCGCTTGTGGGCGGATACACCGCGGAGTCCGGACTCCGCATGATCGTCGGCGGCCCGATGATGGGCATCGCCGTCCCGAACGATGACGTCATCATCACCGAGACCGTCACCTCGTTCCTCATCATGAAGGAACACGGCAAAGTCGAGGCCCCCTGCATCCGTTGCGGGTCCTGCGTCTTGTCCTGCCCGGCCCATTTGGAGCCGGTCCTCATCATGGAAGCCGTCAAGAGCAACGACCGCGACCGCATCAAGGCCCTCAAGCCTCTCAGCTGCTGCGAATGTGGCCTCTGCACCTATAGCTGCACTTCCGGCATCCGCGTCACCGATTTCATCAGGAGGGCTAAGCTCCTAGCGAAGCTTTGATCGATTATGGATTTTGTCAAAGAAACGTCACCCCACCTTCAGCGCAAAGACAACCTGAAGTGGATGCTCCTCAACGTCATCATCGCCCTCGCGCCGGTCTTCGTGTGGTCCTTCGTCGTCTACCCGATCCCGTCGCTGCAAATCTACCCGCTTAGCATCGCCACCTGCGTGCTCTGCGAATTCCTCTTCGTCCTCATCACGAAAAAGAAGGCTTCCGAATTCAAGATCGAGAACATTCTTTCTTCCGTGATCACGGCGCTCATCTACGCGATGTGCCTCCCGACGGACCTCGGGTTCGCCTCGGGTACCGGCTACTTCGCCGTCATCGCCGGCGCGGTTATCGGCATCGTCCTCGGCAAGCTCGTCTTCGGCGGCCTTGGCAACAACATCTTCAACCCGGCGGCCCTCGGCATGCTCGTCGTTCGCGCGGGTTGGGGCGGCACCTCTGGCTTTGCCTCCTCGCCCTTCATTACCGCGGGCGGCAGCGCCATCGCCAACGGCACGACCTTCTCCAACATCGCCGACGCGAATTTCGTCGACCTCTTGTTCGGCAATGTCCAGGGGTCCCTTGGTGAAACCTTCCACATCGCGATCCTCATCGGCCTCGTCTACTTGCTCGTCACCCGCACCATCGATTGGCGCGTCGTCGTCTCTTATGCCGGCACGTTCCTCGTGTTGATGCTCGCCGCGGGCATCGTCGTCATGGCGAACATCGGCCTCAACCCGGCCATGTTCGTGCTTTACCAGGTCCTCGCCGGCGGCTTCCTCTTCGGCCTCGTTTACATGATCACGGACCCGGTCACGAGTCCCGCGGGTTCCCCTGCGCGCTTCATCTACGGCGCGTTCGGTGCGACCATCGCGGTCATCATCCGTCTCTTCATGGGCACCGAAGGCGTTGGCTACTCGATTCTCTTCGCGAACCTCGCCGCCTGTGTCCTCGATTACCCCGGCTGGGCAAGCGCGCGCTGGAAGAAGTGGCACATCATCGCCCTTCCCGCCATCGTCGTTGTCGGCTTGCTCGCCGTCGTCCTTGTTCTCTGCTTTAAGGAGGGCGCGATCGCATGAATAAGCTTTACATCAAGGCTCCCATCGTCTTGGGCGCCATCTGCATCGTTTCCGCCGGCCTTCTTGGCGGCGTGAACCTGCTCGCCGAGAAATTCGGCCCCAAACCTTCCGGCGACGCCCCGGAAACCATCACCGCTCTCAACCCGAACGCCTCCTTCGTCTCCGTCGAAGGCTTCGAGTCCTTCTCCGCGATGGGCAGTAACACCAAAGTCACGATTGAAGGCGTTTACGAGATGAAGGAAGGCGGAACCCGCACGGGCTTTGCTTACCTCGTCAACAGCGGCAAAGCCGTCAAATCCGACATCACGTTCTCCGTCGCTTATCAAGGCGATGTGAGCGAATCCACCGTCAACGACCTGAAACCTCTCGCGATCAACATCATCGCGGGTGGCGATTCCGGTTATGATACGAACATCGGCAAGCTCGCCGAAGGCATCGTCGCCGGCAGCGCCACGATGAACGACAACTCGAGCCTCATCTCGGGCGGCACCAAGTCCCAAAAGTGGTTGCTTGATGGCCTCCAAGTTGCCCGCACCGATTACTGCGCTCGCTGGAACGGCTCGGCCCCGGGCCCGATCGGCGACGAGACTCTCGCCACGATCAAAGGCATCTTCCCGACGGCCGCAAGCTACGCCCTCGACGAAGACTTCACCCCGCTTAAGTCCAAATCCTATGACGTCCTTGACAACCAAGTCACCGCGACGACGGATAAGCGTTACACGGTCACCCTCGACGATGGCTCGATCGCTCGTGTCTATGAAGCGACCGGCGCCGTCCAAGTCTCCGCTTACGATCCCACCTTGCTTAACCTCGACATCATGGTCGGTTTCGCCGGCGATGTCGTCGAAGGCAAGAAGAGCGACATCCAGCCCGCGGGTTATAAAGTCATTAGTTCCGACTTCAGCTACTCGCAATGGGAGGAAAACTACCTCCCCGGCGTCATCGACGGAACGATCGACATTGACGACAAAGGCGCCATCAAGGTCGGTGCGACCATCTCCGCGGACATGATCCGCAACATGATGGTTGCCATGAGGGATGATTACTACAAAGTCACCCTCGCCGCCCAGAAAGCCAACGTCGGCAAGACCTTCGAGACGATGTTCGGCGAAAGCTTCAAGTCCTTCGCTTTGGACGAAGGCTTCACCGCAATCGAGGCCGCTCTCGTCGGCGTCACCGGCTCCTACAAGATCGATAACCGTTACACGATCACCCTCCAGGATGATTCCACGGTCAAGGTCTATCACGGCTCGGTCTCTTGCACCTTCGACGTTGAGGGCGAAGACGAATCCATGTCGGCCAAGCTCTACGTCGGCTTCAAGGGCGCGGAAGGCCAAATCGCCGCTACGCTCAAGGAGTCCGTCGCGGGCTTCCCGAACTGGCTCGAGAATTACCTGCCGGGCGTCACGGACGGCTCGATCAGCATCGAAGACGAAAACGCCGCCCTCGGCACGGGTTCGACCTATTCGTCGAAGGCGGTCCGCGAATTGCTTGTCGGCATGCGCGCGGACTATCTCGCCGCGATCGCCGCATGAAAGGAGTAAACCATGGCTAAGGAAAACAAATCCAGCAAGGCCCGGATCTTCCTCGATCCGATCCTCAAGGCGAACCCTTTGTTCGTCATGGTGCTCGGGACCTGCCCCGCGCTCGCCGTCACCGCCTCGATTGAGAGCGCCATCGGCATGGGCATCCTCTTCACCTTCGTTCTCTTCTTCTCCACGCTCCTCGTCTCGTTGCTCCGTAAGGTCATCCCCGACGAGGTGCGTACCCCGGCCTACATCGTCATCATCGCGACCTTCGTCACGGTGGTGAAGATTCTCACCGAGACCTTCCTCCCCGCTCTCTATAACACCTTGGGCGTCTTCATCAGCCTCATCGTCGTCAACTGCATCGTCCTCGGCCGCGCCGAGGCGTTCGCGAGCAAAAACGGCCCCGTCGACACGATGCTCGATGCCCTTGGCAACGGCCTAGGCTATGCTTGGGCGATCATCGCCATCGCCATCGTCCGCGAAGTCATCGGCGTCGGCACCATCACGATCGGCAAGGTCTTCACCTTCCTCCCGAAGACCGTGATCCCCGTCCTTGCCGGTTATAGCGGAACGGACATCGCCTTCAACATCCCGCTCTTCGCGGGTTCCGCCGGCGGCTTCTTGGTCCTCGGCATCGCCCTCGCCATCATCGCGGCGATTACCAACCATAAAGCCGCGAAAGAGCGCGAAAAGGCCCGCGCGGCGAAACTTGCCGCTGCCCAGGCCGCGAAAGGAGGCAAATAATCTATGCCTTTCATCGTTTCCTTCCTCCTTGCGATCATCAGTTTCACGGTGATCGACAACGTCATCCTCAACCGCTATTTCGGCATTTGCTCCTTCGTCGGCGTTTCCAACAAGGTCAAATCCGCGGTCGGCATGGGCCTCGCGGTCACGTTCGTCACCATCATGGCGGCCCTCGTCTGCTGGCCGATCTACAACTTCATCTTGGTCCCCGCGGACATGAAGTACATGGAGACGATCGTCTTCATCCTTGTCATCGCCTCCCTCGTCCAGATGGTCGGCTTCTTCATCAAGAAGAAATCCCCGTCCCTCTACAAGTCCTTGGGCATCTACCTCCCCCTCATCACGACGAACTGCGCCGTTCTCGGCGTTTGCTCCGGCAATGTCGGGTATGACTTCGGTTATGCCATGGCTAATGCCATCGGCACCTCCCTTGGCTTCCTCCTCATTATCTTCGTCTATGCCTGCATCCGCGTCCGCCTCGAAGGCGCGAACGTCCCAAAGGCCTTCAAAGGCGTCCCGATCGCCCTCATCGTCGCGGGCCTCATGGCGTTTATCTTCGCTAGCTTGAACGGCATGATCGACCTCGGCGCCTGGGGCGTTCAGTAATGAACCAAACAGGATACATCATCCTCACGATCGCCCTTGTCGTCGTTCTCCTCGTCATCTTCGTCGTATCCTTCGTGGCCTACGTGAAAACGCCGGCCCCGAAGGGATGCGAGAAGACTTACGGGCCGAACTGTGAGAACTGCGATCAAGCATCCTGCCAGTTCTACCATTACGCGGAAATGCGAATGCAAAAGAAAAAAGAGGAAGAAGTCTCGAAAGAGGAAACTCCTTCCGATAGAAAGGAATAACCATGGACATCCTGTACGCTGTATTGCTTCTCGGCGGCCTCGCGGTCGTCTTCGCCGTCCTGCTCGTCTTGTTCTCCGTGATCTTCCACGTGGAAGAAGACCCCCGTATCGACGGGGTTGCCAAATTGCTTCCCAATGTCAATTGCGGCGCTTGCGGCAAAGCCGGCTGCCACGATCTTGCGGAAGCTCTTGTAAGTGGCGAAGTCAAGAAGGTGAGCGCTTGCCGCGCCGGGAAGAAGGACAAGAACTTCGACCCGATCATCGCCTATCTCAAGAACACGCCGGGCCCCGACGGAAAGACCATCGACGTCGGCATGTAACGGAATACCGCCGCAAGGCGGTTTTCTTTTGCCCTCCTGCGCGTTGCGGGAGAGGACGAGCAATTTCTCGTCTTTCCCCCTTACGCGCGCCTACGCGCCTTTCTATGCCTTTCTTCGATTTCGCGTGTATGCGAGATGAAGGTTGGCTATAATTTACGCGCTTATGAAACGCCGCCTTTTATCTTCGCTTCTCTTCCCCGTCGCCGTGCTCGCTTCTTGCGGCAAAACCCCGGTTTTCTATTCCGGTTCCAACATCGATGTGTTCCATTCTTTCTTCACGTGGAATTACGAGACGACGGAAGAGGATATCTCAACCCAAATCCAGGACTTTACCTTCCGCCTTGGCCGCCTGTGCGACCCTTATAGCGAATCCACCTATGAGAATCTTTATTCCATCAACCAGACGAACGAGCCCGTGGTCGTGGAAGACGACCTCTTCGATATCCTGAGTCTCGCGGTCAACCTTCAAAAGAAGACCGAGGGCTATTTCAATCCCCTCGTCGGCAAAATCACCCTCCTTTGGAAGGAAACGCTGTTCGGCCTTGACGGGGAGAAGAAGAACGAGGGTCCGACGATCGGAGAAGTGCAGGCCGCGAGACAAGCGGCTCCT
>JAEDJP010000004.1 GCA_016296285.1 Bacilli bacterium | reverse complement strand
CATGCAGGCCATCGGCTATAAGGAGCTGGCGGCGGTGACCGGTCAGGGAGACCTTGCGGCTGCGGCGGAGGATCGAGGAGGTGTCGACGCGGTTTTCCGCGTTCTTGCGGTCCTTCACGAGGAAGGAAAAGAGGGCGATGACGGACCCGAGGATGAAAAGGGACCCGACCCCGAAGATGACCCAGAAGATCACGTCGAAAATCGGGGAATCGATGACGTTGGTCCCCTTCAAGAGGGTGATGAGGGTGACCACGGCGGCGGAGATGCCGGAGATGCGTTCGGAGATTTTCTTGCCGTCCATGGTTCATTCCTCCCGCAAAAGATGGCGCAAGGCCTCCTCGACGCAAGGGAAGGAAAGGTCCGCCTCGAGGCGCGGATCGTCCCCGATCTTGATGGAGAGACCGGCGACCTCGAGCATCGGGGCGTCGTTCTCGGCGTTCCCGATGGCGACGACTTCTTCCATGGGGATGTCAAGCCGCTTCGCGAGGAAAGCAAGCGCCTTTCCCTTGTCGACGTCCTGCGGGGCGAAATCGATCGAGTCGCATTGGCGGTAGCGCTTGACCCCGGGGATCGGACGCGCATCGTCGAAAGCGAGGATGGCGTCGTATTCCTCCTTGCTCGTCGGGAAGGGGGTGAGTCCGCAATCATTGGGCTGGAAATAAAGGCCGGGGATCAAGTCCGCGAGTTCTTCCTTTCGCTTGGCGAGGGCGCGGATGGCCGCGGTTTCCTTGGTCAAGACGAGGCGTTCTTTTGGGGGCAAGGCGACCCCCTCTTGAAGGGTCGCGCCGTTCTCCCCGATGAGGTAGGGGCGGGAAAGGCCGAGCTGGCGGGCGAAACCGGTGAGGTAATAAAGGGGCTTGCCGGAGCAAAGGGCGATGACCGTCCCGCGTTCTTCGAGGGCGCGCAAGCAAGAGACCGCTTCCATGGAGGCGGGTTTCGCGATCGGGGCGAGGGTGTCGTCGAGGTCAAGCGCGACGAGGCGCGTGGGACGTGATTCCATGTTCTTTCTATTATATTCCGCGCGCGTTTTTTTCCATAAGCAAAATGGGGGTTTACTTTTCCGGGCGTATCGGTAAAGTTAGGGGGTATGAAAACCAGAATCTTCTTTGCCCTATCTCTTGTTTCCCTCCTCGCTTCCTGCGGGAACGACTCCCCTTCGAACACCGAGCCGACGAGCGTCGAGATCGATTCCTCGTCCCCGGCGTCCTTGCTTTTGAGCCTCAAGGCGGCGCGCAACTACACCGTCGACATCGCGATCTATTCCATCGCGGGGGGCAACAGCAAGCTCTATTCGAGCGCCACGGCGTATTTCGACGACTTCTCCTACCACTTCAAGGATCCTTCCTACGAGATCGGCTACATCCAAGGGAGTGAGGGCGTCTATCCGTTCTCCCTCCAAAACGGCGCGGTCCTCCCCGGGGAAGTCCTCGTGGACGAGGAAGGCGCGACCCTCACCTCCCTTTGGGGATCCGGCCTCTTCGGCAGCTTCGCGGACTTCGACGCATCGAGCCTCGAGGGCAAGGAAGACGCGCGCCTTTCCATCTCGTCCAAAGCCGGGCGCCTCGCGCTTCTTGACATCGCCGGGCTCGACCGGACGAATTACCCCTCCTTCTCGCAGGTGAGCGCGGTCATCCAAGGCGAAAGCCTCCACATCTCCGGCTACCTCACCCTCGACGGGGGATCCTATTCCATCTCCTACGACGTGAAGGACATCCAGGCGACCGAGGACACCGTCGTGCGCGAATTCCTCGAGGACGGCGGCAAGGCCCTCGTCCCGGAGCACGCCCTGTCCCGCGCGAAAGCCCTCATGAAGGGGAACAACTACACCCATCTCTACTACACGGATTCCGGCAAGGTCGGGGCCTATGAGCGTTTCCACGAGGATTACTATCTCCTCTCGACCGGCAGCGAGATGCTTTCCCAAGGCCTCATCCCGACCGGCATGGTCGGCGTTGACAACAAGGTCGACCCCGCGACGGGCAAGACCCTCAAGGGCTGCTACCTCGCGACCCCGAGCAGCGAGAGCGACGGCCGCGACATCACGAGCGTCTCCGTCATGGAATCCTTCCCCTACAATTCCTCCACGACGTCCGTGGTCGAGGCCTACAATTACCCGAGCTCCTTGCTCCTTTGGGACAGCCTCGAGTACGTGAACCCCTATTCCACGATCCTCCACGAGGACATGACCGAGGCCTTCATGACCTCGAATGCCGCGATCGTCTACGACTTCGCCTCCAACGTCGGGGCGCTAACCGCGTTCGAGAACGCCGGCATCAGCCCCGTGGCCCTCGTCATCGAGACCACCGCGGTGGATGCCCCAGGCGCGGAAGAGATCTATTTCACCATCATCGCGAACACGGGTGACGGGATGGATTTCCACTTCCTCGATTTCGGTGTCACCGACGTCCCCGTGATGGACGAATGGCTCGCCACCCTCGTGGACGCCTGAGTTCCTCTTCCTTCCATTCGCCTCGGGAAAGACCCGGGGCTTTTTTATGGATCGGTTTCCGGAATCCAACGCGAAAATCCCCAAGAAGGGAAAACCAAAGAGAATTGCTTATCCTAAGCCGAAAAGGAGGGAATCTCCCCGAACCTTCGGCCTCCCACGTAAAAGATTCCCTTTGAGTGGCCATTTTCCACGCTGACCGGGTCTAGATAAATGACATCCCCGAGAAAGATGTAGGGTGTGTGTGGTTCATATCGATAGGAATAAAGGAGATCCGCGCCTTCAAACGAATCTAGTTCCATGCTCTCGTCAAGAAGGGGGACCTGGATTTCGTTCGTCCCTTTTTCGAAAATGACACGGGGATTCTCGAGATCAAGTTGAATTCCATCGTGGAAGACCCCGTGGAAAAGCTCGTGGGAAACCCCTTCGGGATCCTTCAAAGAATAACCTTTCTCAAGCGAAAACAGTTCGGCGCCGTAGAATCGATTCGGCGTCGAAGAGCCCGGGAAGATGACGGAATATCTCAAACGTTGGACGTGCTCGGGCAAGAAGGTGAACTCGATTTCCCTTTCCATCTCGAAATGAAGGCAAAAGGAATCGTCGTGGATTTCGGGGGAAAACGTTCCGATAAAGTCTTTCCCGTCTGGATCGCCGTAAATCGGAACGGTTTGGCCGATCTCGAGTTCATCGACGATCACCCCTTTTTTCCACCAACAAGAAGACAAGGGGATTGCCATGAGGGCCATAACGGCAAATGCCAATTCTTTTTTCTTCACGGTTCTTCCTCCTTACCAAACGTATTCGATGAAACAGCCAAGCGAGCCAGGCAACCCATGGTATTGGGTGATGTCGAAATAGCAATACTCAGCGCCATCATGCACCTCGAGGATGGTTCTCCATACCTCCTTGGTTCCTCCAAAAAAGTTCTTCTCGTAACGCTTGAAGTTTCGATAGCCAAATACCGCGATGACATGAGCTCCGTGTTGGCCGACGGTCGTCCCGAACATCAAGGGGACGTCCCCATGGATGAAGTCGTAGAATCGCGATCCGCTGACTTCCGCATTGTAGTTCGTGACTTCGTAGGCATCGAAGGACGAAAGACCATAATAGTGGGCGAATCGTTCCAGCATCTGGGACTGGTTGCCGGGGATTAATCCTCCCCCGAGAACATGGCCGGAATCGATCGCAAGGGCTTCTTGCCTCATTGTGATGTACGCGATTTCGAACTTTTTCGGGTTTTCCGGACAAGTGTATCCCTTTTCCATTGCCTTATTGTAGGTATTCGGTTCCTCTGTCTGAGGATAATAATTCCTCTTCTGATCTTCATCCGGGAACGCGGAGAAAGTCGAGGCGTGCCTTGGGCTGTCATTGATCAGGTATTTCATGACGCCGTAGCCCGCGGCAAGCTCACAATTGGATTCACTTGCGTCGCTACTCGTTTTGTAGCAGGACAAATCGTACTGTCTTGCTCCGACAATTCCCGTTTCCTCGCAGATTCGATAATTACCAGCGGGTTCTGCGCCCGGAAAATTGTGGGCAAGGTGGGCACCGAGAGCATCGAATTTGAAAAACTCCTTGTTCGGATCATTCCTTGGATGGTCGACGCCACTATAGGCGGTCGCGGAAAAAGAGGAAACCTCCTGCGTCGCGGGGGCAATACCATCGGCCCCTTTGATCCACAGGGTCCCGGATATAGGACTGAAACGGCTTTCCCCTTCCGCCTCGATGGCCTCGAGAACGGGGTGGTAGCGGTCCCCTTCAGCGAGGACGATCGCCTTGCCGTCCTCGAAGACGACTAGCCTTTCCTCGTCCCCATCGGTCTCGCAATGGACTTTCGACACGGCGCGGACGCCTGGGCAGAGAGTTCCAAATTCCGCCCGATAGGTCAAATCAACATATGTCAATGCGTCAATATTATATGAGGAAAGAGACGAAAGAACCATCGATATTATCGGGATTGTTTTTATCATAATCTCAATATAGAAAAGGAACGTAATTTTGTCAACGGTTGGAGGGAATCGCCTTGACGATGGAGACTTTCGCCAATAGCATATAAATAAAGTTAGCCTTATTGAATGTAAAGGAGGCATTCTATGAAGACTACCATTCTCATCACCGTTGCCATTGCAAGCGCCTCAACTTTTTTCGGCGCGAAGGAAAGCACTCGAGATTCCAGCAGTTACACCTTCGAGGAACTTTCCGCCCTCATCGAAAGCGAGGACTGGGCAAGCCCCTGCTCTGGGATTTCCGAACGGATTCCCGCAACAATTGTCTTGCCTGATGAGACCATTGAAGGAACACTTTATCGATTTCATGGAAGCCCCGGCTACATCCTTTGCGGAGATGATTTCGATTGCTTTGCAATTGAAGAGGAAGAGACTCTTCCCGAAAGCTTGCAAAACCCAATCTTCTATGTGGAAACGGGGGCTCTTCGCTATGACGGGTTCGAGCAATTGAGAGACCTCAGCGAAACCTCAAGAGCTAACGATTCTTCATCCGGGGTAGATGCGGGGTATTCCAGCGGAGGGGCAATTCCGGCTTCTCGACTTAACCAATACGTTCGCGAACACTTTTCGGGCGGAGTCTTCGACGGCGCAATCGCCATAGCTTCTTATTCCGATAAAACGCAAGGATCCTTGTCATCGTTCCGTTATCGTGCTCCCAATGATGGCGGCGGCTTCTCCGAATATTCGGAAGGAAATTGTTACGCCGTCGCCACTTACAATGTATTGTTCAATCTATGTCAAAAAAACTATGGTAACTACTTTTCCGCCTTTCCAAGCCTAGAAGAGAATTATTTCTATGATCCCGCCGTTGAAGACCCTCAGGGCTGCGTCGACTGGACAAATCGAACGTTCTCTGACCCGGCGATAGTGAAACTTTCCCCAAGGTCTTTTTCAACAACGGCGCTCTATGCAAAGATTAGAGAAGTGGCTAATCGTATTTCCCCTTCCTGCTTCGCGAAGGGGACCGCGTTATCAATCAACAATACATCTAGGCTCGCTGAGGAGACTGCAGACGAATTCGGTCTGCCCTCTCTCAATGGCATCGAAGAGTTTGACCACGCCGTATATTGCGGGAGCGCTACTTTCAAGTCCGATTTGAACGCAGGGGTCCCGTCCATCTTCATGACCCAAGGCGGCTATTACGGCGATCATTTCATAGCCGTGTTTGGGGTCGAGTATTACAAGCGGGAATCCCAAGTCCTTTGGTGGACCAAAACTGAATGGAATACATTCCTGGAGGTCGCAAATGGATGGCATAGTGGGCTTTGGTTTTTTGACCTTAGCAGATACGAACAGGAAAATTGGGCGGTCACGGGGTTTATTCGTTATGAATTCTAAACAAGCAAATCACGCGAAAGCAGGACTCGCTTTCGTTCTCGCGCCGATCTTCACGCTTTCTTCCTGCGGGCCAACTTGCAAGGGATGCGAAATGCGGATGTATGCCCCCGAGAATTCCTTCGACATCGTCATGAAAAAATCCGGGGAGAAAGCCGCGACGATCCGAAATCTCAAAGGAAAAGGGACGGATGTCTTTTTCGGGATCGATGTCTTCGAAGAGGGATTGCTGTTCCCGGCAAACCCGTTTCAGCATGTCCATGCGAGCGGTGTGCAGGTCCAAAAGCCCGTTTCCGTCGCCCTCGACGGGGAAGAAATCCCCGTGCTTCCGAAGAGATTCGTGGCCCTCGAGAAAGGCGTCGGGATGGAATTCCGGATGCGATTCGAGGGAATCGACATCGTGGGTGAGCCTGGGGACACGGACGCCGTTCTCGTCGCGTTCGGGGATCTCGGGAATGAGCTTCGTTGGGCGGATTCCGTCGATCTGAACGTCGAATGGATGGGGGAAATGGCCGCGTAAGCGAACCAAAAAAGCATGTTAGGGACGATGCTTTGGCCATCGCCCCTTTTTACTTTTGGAGAAAGGCTCGGCGATGCTATTTCTTATGCATTCTCGCTTCTTTCGATGTTCGCACCCCGATCGAATGGCTCGTCCATCCATCCCGAACGAATCAATGAAAACGCGCGAGTGGAAAACGGGTCACTCCCATCTTTTGCTTTCATGATTCCAAACGAGCGCAAATGGCTTCCTTTCCTCGATGGCTTCCATCACAGGCAGCAAAAGCTCTTTGAGGATGGACATCGTTTGGTCAAAGGGCACCCTTTGCAACACTCGCTTGCCTCTTTGGAACGCATCCCAGTTCCTAAGGCGCGCCGGGTTCTTGACAAAGGCATCGCCAAAAACCAAACGACAATCCGTTTTTGTTCCCCGCCGACGAAAGGTTTCCGCCAAGGATTCAGCAAGAATCTCCCCTTTGAGGTCGTCTTTGGAAGCAATCAAGGCAATGTCGAAAAAATCCTTGAATCTGCTGTTGATTTCCCCAAGGGAGACAATCGCCTCAAACTTCTCGGCGATCACGGAGTACACCGAATAAGCAAAAAGGGACGGGGATGGATTCTCGATGATCGTGGGGTAATCCATAACCACCCTTTCAGGATGAATGGCGTCTCCGAAGCCGACATCGATGACGAGTTTGATGCGAGCTCTTTCCAAATAGGCATTTGTGGAGAGGCGGATCCCATGATAGTCCTCCATCAGCGCGATACTCTCTGAAGTTAGTCCCTCCAAATCAAAGGAAAGCGGGTCATCAACGGGGGTGGCCAAAATTGTTTTAAAGATCCCCTCGATGTTCTTGCCGTCGGATGAAACTCCTCGGGCAAGGAAGTCGATATCGCTGGTCGCGCGGGGGAAATCGGGGCCAAAACGCCCATAAAGGAGGACGCCTCCCTTCAGGATGAAACGATCGCGATATACCGATTGGGAAAGGCGGAAGAGAACCCTTTCAAGCACATACATCGTCAGGATTTCCTGATAGGGCCGATGAAGGGCGGCGGCGCAATTTCTCAGTCTATCCTTGACCGATTGCGCGCAATTTCGATTAGTCGTAAATCAAGATCCCCAAAACACGTCGAAGCGTTTTCCCGATTCCAAGGGCATCCCCATAAAGCAGGAGTTTGTCGATATCCCGGCCTCTCGAGCGAAGATAGGACCGCAAGACCCCCATCGCGGCCTCGAATCCAATCTTGTTGCGATAGAAAAAGACATCGCAGACGGTCTTCTCTCGATCGTAAATCCAGAAAGAATTGCCGTCCTCGTCTTGAACGATCATCTTTCCAAGGAGATAACGTTCCTCGGAAAAGGACACGAAATGCATCGGGGGATAGGCGGGGGAATTCGGTACGCGAGCCCCACGGGGAAGCGCGACGCATAGATCGATGAGCCTTTCATCGGAAAGCCCATGGTAAATGGCCGCGGAAAGGAGGGCGACAACCCCCTTTTTCGCATAAGCGGGGACCGCGAAGAAATCGCAAGGATCCCCATGGAAAGAAAGGGATTCATACGATTGCTTATTCAGTTTACGGAGCTTTCCCGCTTTGACAAGATAGGAGATTTGATAATAGGAAAGGCCTCGTTCGAGGAGAGCATGAATATCAAGGTAATGGCGCCTAAGCAGAAACTCGTCGATGGATTCCATGTCGATATTTTAACGAATGTCTACATTCTTTTTAAAGTGTAGATTTTCATTAAAAGGATACGACGTTCTTTCCTTCGCCCTTTGCTTTTTTGGAGAAAGCATGGGTGATGTTATCCCTATACGTTCTGCTTCTTTTTTGGGGAATGGGCGCGTTGCGAAGAACCCTTCTCAATAAAGAGGCAAGGTCGATGAACCGGGGAGCAAAAACGAAACAAGATAGTGGGGAATCGTCAAAACCCCGTCTTTCATGCCAAGATTGGAATCCTTGATGAGGATGAGCTTCGTCTGCCCGTAATGATCGGGATGCGAAAGGACGGTCTTGGCGCTTTTCGCGTTGCCGTTTTTGGCTTTGACTTCGAGAATCGTCGATTGTCCTTCGCGGTTGATCACGAAATCAAGTTCGAGTCCCGATTCTTTCGCGAAATAGAAGAAACGGGCGCCTGCTTTGTGCAAGGCATCGGCGACGAGGGCTTCGTAGAGCATCCCCTTTCCCATCCCGAGGTTCCCGGAGAGGATGGCGTCGGTCGTCCCGTCTTCAAGAAGCCCGACCAGCATCCCGATATCGGCGGGGAAAACCTTGTATTGGTTCGGAATGGCGTGAATCGAAAGCGGGGTGGATGGAACGTCGAGATTGTGGGCCTTGGCGATGATTCCGGAATCCTCGAGATAATCGAGCGCGTCCTTCCCGGCATCTTTAGCCCCTTTCCCCCCGATTTTGGAAACGATGTATCGCTTGTTCTCCTTACCCAAAAACGAGGGAATCAAGGAGAAGGCGCTTCGAATTCGGGCGACCTCGCTCGGCAAGAAGAGCGGCTTTTTGTCCTTCCCCCTCCTTCGCCCGAAATCATCTTGCAGATCCCGCGTGATGCGGCGCGTGATTTGCAGGGAGGAATATACGTTCCCCGTCAAGACGAAACTCTTGACTGCCTCTGGGAAGCCCCCGACGCAAAGGTATTCCCGGAAGAGGCGTTGGAAGGATTCGTGCATCGAATTCGAGAGGGGCGTTGCCCTTTCCAAGGCGGTTTTGAGCAAGGAAACCTGGTCATCCCCAAACCCTTTTGCCCACAGGAATTCCTCGAAATCCATCGTGCGCATGTCGAAAGAATCCGTGCTCCCGACCGGTTTCGGCGTATCGTCGCCGACAACGTATCCGCGAATGCCAAGATAGGAGCCGGAAGCGATGAAATCGAAGCGCCGTTCCTGCTGGTTCGTCTTCAAGGAGAGCAAGGCCCGCGGGCATTCCTGCACCTCATCGAAAACGAAAACGGTCTTCCCGGGGACGAGGTGAGGCAAGGGGAGCTTGACGGAAAGTTCCGTGATGATGGAATCGATGTCAAGTTTCCCATCGAAGGCATCGCAAAGGCCGGGGTTGTCCCAAAAATTGAGATAGACAACGACATCATACCGGGTCTTGTCGCTTGTGAATTTGCGGATGGCATGCGTCTTGCCGGATTGGCGGATGCCCTTGATAAGCGCCGGTTTGCGGTTAGGGTTGCTTTTCCATGTGGCGAGCCAATCATCAATGTGCCGTCGCAGTTCCAGTTCTTGTTTTTTCATCCGTGATTCCTCTGGCCATACTATGGCACGATTTCGGGAAAAACGAAACGCTTTTTTGGTGTTTTTCGGAAAATTCGGAGCGACTTTTGGACTTCATTTCGGAAAATTCGGAGCGACTTTTGGACTTCATTTCGGAAAATTCGGAGCGACTTTTTGCCTTTCTTTCGGTTAAACCGCGTTTTCGCCAAGACGTGGAAGGAAAGGGGCGAAACGTTCCCGTCCCCGAAGAGCGAAAAAAGATAGAGCAAGGGATGGAAGGAACCGGAAAGCAATTAAAACGATGGTTTTATGAACGTAAAAAAGAAACTCACATTTCTACTAGGTTCCCTATTTTTGTGAGTTTTGAATCTCGTTTGAACGTTCCGTTGATGGATCTCGCTCTCCCGTATCGTAGATCTTTCGGTGCATTCTCAATCAGCGAATCATTTTGGCTCTTTAGCTTCTGATGTGGATGGGGTTTTCGGCCATCCCCATCAGAACTTACAAAACCGAAAAAGCCCCGAATCAAGAAGAGGAATCGGGGCTAGGCCGCATTATTCGAGGAAGGCGTGTTCCCCTGGACCGACTTCGCGAGATACCCCGTTTAAGAGGATCGTCGCGGTGCAGTTTGGGGGAACAAGGAAGGAATAGGCGTATTTCTCCCCTTCTTTATGGAAGGAAGATGCGACGCGGCCATAGGCGCTTCGATAGGAGCAGTCGACATGGTCGATATGTCCCCCGGGTCGCGGGGCGAGAAGGAAGTGACGTTCCCCATCGACTTTGATGCCGGCGCTTGAGGCGAAAAGCCATTCGACGACGGCGCCTTTGCTATAGTGGTTGAGGGAGGCGATCCCGCCTTGGGCTTCCGTGCCTTCCCAGGATTCCCAGACCGTCGTCGATCCCGACTTCGGCATGAAGAGCCAGCCCGGCATTTCCTCGTTCTCGAGCAATTTATAGGCGAACTCGATGTCGATGTCGCTTAGGACGTCGAGGATGAGGGGAGTGCTAAGGAACCCCGTGCCGAGCCTCCAGCCGTAATGGTCGAGGGCCTCGATGAGGCGTTTCTTGGCGTATTCTTCTTGTTTTTCATCAAGAAGATGGAAGTAAAGGGGTCGGACAAGGCGCGCCTGGCGGTCCGTGTCGAGGGTGTAGGGTTTCGTGTTGCGCAAGGCGATGTAACTTTCTTTCGTCTTGCTCGCGATATCCGCGTAATGCGCGGCGTCTTCTTCCTTGCCCAGGATCTTCGCGATCTTCTCCATGAGGGTCATGACGTAATGGGTGTACGCGGTTGCGACCTCGGGCTCGGGGAAGACGACGTTCGTCCAATGGTTGGGATAGACGTCCGCGGGCTCCGCCCATTCCCCATAGCATTGGCCGTAGTTGACGACGTATTTCCTCTCCTTGCGCTTCAAGGGGACAGGATGGCTCAAGGGCGTCCATTTACGGAATCGCCTTTCCATGAACCGGGCGTATTTCCTCATCCCCTCGTAATGGGTTTCGAGGATCTTCTTGTCCCCGTAACGCGCATACATCTTGTAAGGGATGATGACCCCGGCGTCCGCCCAACCGACGGAGCCGTTCATGCAATCCATGTAGAAGTCGACTCCTCCATACGGGGCGATCTGGGGCAATTTGCCATCTTTCTTTTGCCAATCATAGAGGTCTTGGACGTATTTCCTCGCGAAAGGATCGAAATCGAAGAGATAGCTCGCAGTCCCGGCGAAGATCTGGGCGTCGCCGCTCCAGCCATGGCGTTCCCTCGTCGGGCAATCCGTCGGGATGAAGAGGTGGTTGCTCTTGGCGGACCAACGGGTGATGTCGACGAAGCGGTTCACGAGCTCGGAGTCGCAGGAATAAGTCCCGGTCTCGGGCATCGAGGAATAGATGGCGATCCCGAGGAAATCCTCGGGCTTGAAGGCGATATCCGTCTCGATGAGGACATAGCGGAAGCCAAACACCGCGAAACGGGTCTCGTATTCGTTAAGGCCTTCCTTGCAGAGGTAGGTGACTTCCTGCTTCGGGGTGATCTTCGTGCCCTTCTTGTTGCGGCATTGGATGTTCGTTTGGGTGAATTCCCCGTTTTTGTCGAGCATCTCGCCGAAGCGGAGGGACACTTTCTCCCCGTCATGGGCGTTTAGGGCGAAGCGGACGACGCCTTGGAAGTTCTGGTGGAAATCGAGGACCTTCTTGCCGCTTGGGGTGGTGAGCAAGGTCGGGAGAAAGGTCTCGTGCCCTTGCGCGGGATAGACGTTTGGGGCGGAAGGGACGACCTTGTGGGACGTTTTCTTGGCCTTGCCCGCATAACTTGGGACCATCCTCGCGTCCACGATTTCGCCGTCTTTGAGGTCCGCTTCGCGGATGGGGCCATCGTTGCTCCAGCCCCACGAGGAGTCGGAAACGAGGGTGATGGGGCCGTTTCGCGTGTCCGCCTCGAGTTGGAGGAGGAACTTGCTGACCGTGCCAAACTCGTTCCGCAGCCCCCAAGCCCCGACGGAACCGCGGTACCAGCCATCGCTTAGGCTCACCTCAAGGACGTTCTTCCCTTCTTCGAGATAGGGGGTGACGTCGTAAGTTTGGTAATGGACGCGGACGCGATAATCCGTGTATCCGGGGTTATAACGGGTATCCGTGATCGCCTTGCCGTTCAGCTTGATCTCGTAGATGCCGCAGGCGGTCGCGTAGAGGCGGGCTTTCTCGACATCGCGAAGAACGAATTCCTTCTTGAAGCAATCAACCGGGTAACGATTCTTCTTCTTGGGGGAATAAGCGCCCGTGATCCAAGAGGCTTTCCAGTCGCTTGGATGAAGGAGCCCCATCTCGAAACGCGCATGGACGGGTTCCCCTTCGACGTCGTTTTCATCGTATAGGACGATCGAGACTTCGACTTCCTCGCGGGAAGATAGGGGGATGGGGGTATCGAAATGCATCGAGGAAGAAAGGACCTTGTTCGAATCGAAAGCCGGTTCCCCGTTCTTCTTCAGGATGACGCGATAGGCGGATTGGCGCACCCCGCCATCGCAATTCCACGTGATGCGGGGAAAGGGGATGTCGATCCCCAGGGGGTTCTTTAACCCCTCGATCCGGATGCGGGCGGCCTTCATTTCGCCTCTCTTTTCGCGAGGATCGCCGCGATCTTGGCCCGATAGGCTTCCCCTTTCGCCTCTTCCTTGGCCCAGGCATCCGCTTCCTTCTTGGCTTTCGCCTCTTCCTTGGCCTCATAGGCGGCTTTTTGCGCGGGGGTCATCTTCCCGAGTTTGGCTTCGAGCCTCGCCTTCTTGGCCTCGAGGGCCTTTCGCTCTTTCTTTAGGGCCGCGGCTTTCTTGGCTTCGTTTTTCGCCTTCTTCGCGGCGAGTTGCTCGTCGTGTTTCTTCAACTCGGCTTCGTAATCGAGGCCCTTCTTCTCGCATTTGGCCTTGAGGGATTCGCGATAGGCGATCTCGTTTTCCTCGGCGAAACGGGCTTCTTCTTGCTCGGCTTTGGCTTCGGGTTCGACCCACGCTTCCCCGCGTTCAAGCGCGGCTTCCTTTTGGAGTTCGCGGATGCGAAGCTGCTTCTTGGTGATCGTCTTCTCGACGCTTAGGAAGAAAAGGAGGGCGGCGAGGACGAGGCCCGTGATGGTTTCGAGCCCGACGAAAGCGAAGGTGATCCAATCGAGGCAGCTTTGGGGCTGCATCTGGGCCACGTTATCGATCGGGGCGATATAGCCCGAGGAGGAGAGGCCGGCGTTGAAGAGCGCGGTGGCGACCCCGACGGTCGCGACGGCGATGATGTTGTAGATCGACATGGCGGTGCCGTCGCAGCGGATGCCGCTTTTCCATTCGAGGTGGTCGAGGTTGTCCGCGAAGAGGGCCATGAAGACGTAGGCGCAGGGGAGGCCGCCGATGTTCTTGATGAACTGGCCGGTCAAGACGATCGGCATGCTCGTCGGGAACATCCAGCAGACCGCGGACCCGAGGCTATAAAGCAAGAAGCCGGCGAGGGTGACGTTCCGTTTGCCAAAGCGCTTGGCAAGGGGCCATACGGCGAAGATGCCGATGCCCATCGGGACGCCCCCGATGACGGAGACCATCGTCTGGGTGATGCCATCGTTATAGGAGCCCAGGACGTAATTGCAGTAATAGACGAGGCCGAGGTTCTTGAGGGACGATGCGATCGTGAAGATCAGGAAATAGAGGAACGTCACGATCATGTAACGGTCCGCGAAGATGATCCTGAGCTGGACGAGGAAGGGGATCTTCTTCTCTTCCATCCCCATCGATTCCTCGGTGACCCTCTCCTTCGTGAAGTAGTATTCGAGGAGGGTGAGGGGCAAGACGAGGATCGAGAGGATGCACATGACGAGGATCCAGAGGCTGCGATCGCTGCCGATAAGGGGCATGATCGCCATCGGGAACACGAGGGCGACGAGGATGCCCGACATCATGATCGTCGAGATCTGGTTGAAGACGCTGAGGCCGCCGCGTTGGATCGTGTTGCGCGTCGAGAGGGGGCACATGAGGTTGTGCGACATGTTGAAGATCGTGTAGGCGAAGGAATAGAACAGGTTATAGGAAACGATGATCCAAGTCGCCTGAAGGGCCTCGCTCCCCTGGGGGACGAGGAAGAGGAGGACGCCCGTGATCGAAAGGAGAGGGGCGCTGAGCATGAGCCAAGGCCTCGCTTTGCCTTGCCTCGTCTTCGTGCGGTCGATCAGGAAGCCCATCAAGACGTTCGTGATCGCGTCGACGATTTTCGAGACGAGGGGGAAGACAACGAGAAACGCCCCGCCCCAGAAAGCCCCGACCTTGAGGACGTCCGTGTAGAAGACGTTGAGATAGGTCGCGAGGACCGCGTTGAGGAGGAGGGCGCCCGCGGGGCCAAGAAGGTAGCCAAGCCACTTCTCTTGCCCGGTGACGTTTTTGCTGCGGACGCGGCTCGCGAAGAACTTGCCGCTTAACGCTTTGCTTTGTGCCATGGTTCTTTACTCCTTTTCTTCTTTTGGCAGTTTCGGTGCTTTGATCGGACGAAGGAATGACGCGATGCCCTTGAAGGGATGGCCATTCGCGAATTCGCGGAATCCGAGGGCGAAATGGTAGGGGCAGCTTCTGCCCGCGGACATCGACATGGTCGTCAATGAATTGCTATCCAGGATGCGTTCGAGGAATTTCGCGCCTTTGAGGACGTTATCCTTCCGCGCGCCTTCTTCCATCCTCTCGCCTTTCTTCCTTTGCTTATGCGCGACGCTTAGGACGGCTTTGTAGAGGATGCGCCCGAGGAATTTCGAGGAGGCGAGGTCTTGGAAGCGGGATTCCATCGTGATCGGGAAGCGGGGCGGCGCCTTGGGGATTTTCTTGCCCGAGGCCCTTTCGAAGTCTTCGTCGCTCAAGGATGTCGGGTCGCGGCCGTAGACCTCGTTTGCGAATTGATCTTCTTGGATCGCTTCGCCTTGCAGGTCGATGTCGAGGGCGAGAATCGGGCTCAGGCAATCCTTCCCGAGGTAGAAGCGGTAGGGGCCAGGCTCGAGGACGAACCGCTTCGTTTTCTCGCTATAGTAACGGAGGTCTTCCGTTTTGATCTTGAGGGAGATTTCCTTTTCTTCGTGAGGGGCGAGATGCACTTTCGCAAAGCCCTTGAGTTCCATGAACGGGCGATGGACTTGCTTGCCGGGCGGGGAAACGTAAAGCTCGACGACCTCGGATGCCTGCATGTCCCCTTCGTTCTTGACCTTGACGCGGAAGAGGATTTCCTCCTCGTCTCCGTCCGCGAGGAAGTCGCGATAGGAGAATTTGGCATAGGATAGCCCGTGCCCGAAGGGGAAGGCGACATCCTTGCCGTAACTCCCGTAATAACGATATCCGACGTAGACGTCTTCCTTGTAGACCTCGATTGGGCTTTTCGAGAATTCCTGGCCGTAGGGGACGTCTTCGTAACGCAAAGGGATCGTCTCGGATAGCCTGCCAGAAGGGGAGACTTCGCCAAACAAAAGCTGATACGCGGCTTTCCCGCCTTGCTCCCCAGGCAGGCGCATATCGAGGATTGCGGACGCTTCGAGGAGGTCCGGCATCGCGACCGGGGAACCCCCGAAAAGGACGATGACCACCTTCTTGTTCGAAGCGAGGGCGAGACGAAGCAAGGAGACTTGGTTCGCGGGGAGGGCAAGGGATTCGCGATCCGCGCCTTCGCTTTCGGTAAGATCCGTGAGGCCGAGGAAGAGGAGGCAGGTCTTCTCGTTTCCTTTTAAGAGACGCTTGGCTTCTTCTTCGAGGGATGGATCGGCCTCTTCTTTGCTAGAGGAATACCCGCGAGCGTAGAGATAAGGGGCTTTCGCCTCGTCGAAGGCATCTTTCGGGGTGACGAGGTTCCTAGGATGGATCATCGAGGAACCCGAGCCTTGATAACGCATCTTGGCGAAGAGGTCGCCGAGGACGATGAGGGGTTCTTCCTTCTTTAGCGGGAGGATGCCGTCGTTTTGAAGCAGCACCGCGGAAGAGAGGGCGATCTTCAGGGCGAGGGGATCGTGATCCTCGAATTCGGGGGAGGGGGATATCGTCGGCTCGAATCGATCGACGGTGCGGAGGACGTTTCGGACCGCGGCGTCGAGCGCTTCTTGCGATAGCGACTTATCCTCGATCCCTTCAAGAATCCATGCCCTGCAGACGGCGGTGTCTCCCGGCATCTCGAGGTCGCACCCGGCTTCCAGCATCTTCTTGCGGTCATGGGTGCCACCCCAATCCGTCATGACGAGGCCATCGAACCCCCATTCATCGCGGAGAAGGGTCTTCAAGAGGAAAGGGTTTTCCCCGCAGTAGAGGCCGTCAACCTTGTTATAGGCGTTCATGACGCAGGCGGGATGGCCTTCCTTCACGGCGATCTCGAAGGATTTGAGATAAAGCTCCCGCATCGCCCGGTCCGAGGCGACGGATTCCCCATAGAAGCGATGGTTCTCCGCGTTGTTGAGGGCGTAATGCTTGAGGCAGGCGCCGACCCCTTGGCTTTGGATGCCCTCGATAAGGGCAGCGGCCAATTTGCCGGAAAGCAAAGGATCCTCGCTGAAATATTCGAAATTGCGCCCAGCGAGGGGGTTTCGCTTGAGGTTCGCCCCAGGGCCGAGAAGGATCGAAACGCCATAATGGCGCGCTTCTTTCCCCATCGCCTGCCCCATCTCGTAAAGCAATTCCGCGTCGAAACTGCAGGATGAGGCGGCCGCGGTCGGGAACGAGGTGGCGGGCTCGGATTCGGCGACGCCGTTATCCCCGCTGCCAATCTGCACGCGCAGGCCGTGGGGGCCGTCGCTCATGCGGATCGAGGGGATGCCAAGGCGAGGCACCGGATTCGTGTACATGAAATCCGTGCCCGCGACGAGGGCGGCTTTTTCAGGAAGGGTCAAAGAGCCGAGGATTTTTGGAACATCCATGGGTATTCTCCTATCGATGAGTACAATGTACGCTTGTTCTTCCTGTCGTTTCTTTCATATTCGTCTTGTTCTCGTTATAATCGTCTTGAAGTAAAGCGCTTACATGGAAAAAAGAACCGCATTGTCCCAAGAAGACCTCGAATACCTATGCCGGACGGTCGCGAGCCTTTGCGGCCTCCCGATCCGCGCCTATAAGGGCCAAGAGCAAACCTTTTTCTTCTCGGTCGTCCCCCTGGAAAAGGATCCCTTCACGCCCTATCTCGAACGCTTGGAATCCCTCTCTTCCCCCGTCACTTATATCGTGACCCCGCGGTTCCTCTATTACGGGATCGTGACGTTTCGGGATCTTTGCATCGTCTTGGGGCCGAGCCGAAATGCCGAGGTGAGCGAAGAGGACCTCCGTTCCCTTTCCTTCGAGCTCGACGTCCCAAGCGAAAAACGGGAGGATTTCTATGGCGAGATGCGGTCTTTGGTCCCGATGCCGCTTGATAGCCTCCTGCAGGTCCTTTTCTCGATCCATTTCTTCCTTTCGGGCGAGAAGCTTTCCCTTTCCGAGGTCGTCGTGGACGAATCCTTCCAGAAGGCGATCCAAGAGAAAATGGAGCGCCGAGGGGAAGAAAAGCCCCTTGGCCAGGAGGTCCATAACACCTACGGGATCGAGCAGCAGATTCTCTCTTTCGTCGAGAAAGGGGATCCCAAGGCGCTTTCTTCTTGGCTTTCAAGCGCCCCGGCGGTCCGTTCGGGCCCCTTGTCGAGGAATGCGTTGAGGAATCTCAAAAACACCTTCATCGTGACCGCGGCCCTCGTCTCCCGCGCGGCGATCCGCGGAGGACTCTCGATCGAGGAGAGCTTCCGCCTAAGCGACCTCTATATCCAGGAAGTCGAATCCCTCTCGACCCAAGAAGGGATCGCGAACCTCCATTATCGACTCCTCATGGATTACGCGGAACGGGTCGGGAAACTCCGCCTTGGCAAGAACCCGAGCAAATTGCTCGTCGAGGTATCCCGTTACGTCCAAGGCCACCTGCACGAGCGGATCGAGGTCGAGGGGATCGCGAAAGCCGTCTATCTTTCAAGAAGCCAGCTTTCCGCGCGGTTCAAGAAGGAATCCGGGATGAGCCTTGGGGAATTCATCGCGCGGGAAAGACCGAGGAAGCGAAACGGCTCCTGCGATATGGGGACAAGCCAATTTCCCAGATCGCGGAATACTTGGGGTATTCTTCCCAAAGCCACTTCTCGACGGCATTCCGGGATGCGACGGGGCTATCCCCAAAGGAATACCGGGCCTCGTTCCTCGACCGGGAATAAGGTTGGAACAAAGGATATAGGAAAAGAGAAAAGTTCGTTTTGTGCACGCGTTTCAAAGAAGGTCTTTGATCTTCCTCGCGAGATAGAGCGGGACGTTCGTGAAGGCGCCGTCCTTGCGGTATCCGCGCGTCGAGAAACGGATGGCGTTCTTCGGACGATGCTCGGCGACGTATCTCTTGAAGGATGGCGCGGATTTGTCCATGCCGCCTTTTGCCTCCACGGGAACGATTTCCATTCCGTTTTTGCAAAACGAAATCGATCTCGCCGGATTTATCGGCATAATAGCGCGGTTCCACGGGGAACTGCCCGCGAAGCTGTTGCAGGACATGACTCTCGGTCAATGGGCCTTGGAGCAATCATCTGTTTGCATTTGGCGAAAAGAAAGATTTCTTCGATGGAAAAGCCTCAAGTCCCTTTCTTTCCGTTTCATTCCTGTGCAGGCCTTTGAAAGAGCGTTCCAAGAAACGATGAGACCGTCTGCCGACCTTCGATCCCAAACCGATAATCTATCAAACTCACACTTCTACTATTTTTAGTATTTTTGTGAGTTTATGAAATACACAAGACGAAAAAAGCGGCACGGGGCCGCTTCTTCCGTCGAAATCGTTTATTTCTGGATGGCGAGAGGAACCGCGCGGTACTTGCAGCCGCTGCCGGAATTGTTGTCCACGACGCCGACGAGGAAATTCTGCGCCTGGCCATCGTCGTATTGATAGAGCCATTCGTAGTCTTTGCCGCTGGATTGCGAGTAGCAGGCCATCATGACGTCTTGGTTGGCCGGGTCGATCATCGTGCGGGTCTCCCCATAGGCGCCCGGGAGCTTCGTGATCATCGCGGAGATGCGATAGACCTTGCCGCTCAGGTTGTTCTCGATGGTGCCGTTGACGATATCCGAGACGGAGATTTTTTCCATGCCGGAGGTCGGGATGTCGTTCTCGTTATGGTCTTGCCAGAGGACCTCGGGATTCGTGAGTTCGAGGTCGCCTTCGTAATCCGTGGTGATCGTGTCCTTCTTGTAATGGGTCTTCGTGGCCTTGATGATGCAGGCGTTGCCTTGCTTGAGGTCCGCGATGTTCGGCTGGGACGTGGTGTTGGCGAAGACGCGGATGGAGCCGGAGGCGTCCGCGATGTAGACGGACTGGTTCGCGCCGCTCTTCTTGATGGCGCCGACGACGATGCCTTCGACGACGACTTCCGTGCCGTCTTCGCTCTTGATGGCGTCCGCGATGGAGGTGGTCGCGATGACGGGCTTGCCATCGAGGACGAGGGTCACCTTCTTCTCGGCGACTTCGCCGTTATAGGTGACCTTGAGGGTGAGCTCGTGGCTGCCGACGGCTTCCGCCGGAACGACGATGCGATAGCCTTCCGTTTCTTCCGTGATGGTCACTTTCTCGTCGAGGGTCGAGATCTCGCGGATCGCGTCGTCATAGGGGTCTTTCTTGGCGACGAGGAGGTTGACCGGGGCTTCGTGGTAGAGGGGGACTTCCGCCTCGAGGCGCTTGAGGGCATAGGCAGCCTCGTCTTTGGCGGGAACCTCGATCTCGCCATAGCAAGAGACCGGGGCGAACCGCCATCCCCCGCCATTAGGCTTGGCGAGGACGATCGTCACGAGCATGTCGACGGCCTTGCCATCGTATTGCTTGGTCCAGGCGAAATCCTTGCCGCTCGAGGTACTGTAATGGAAGAGGGATTCCATGCGGTCGAGGTCGTAAAGGGAATAGTTCGTGTAGGGATCCTGGGTCACGCCGCCTTCGGAAACGCCATAATAGCCTTTCACGCGATAGAGCTTGCCGGTGATGTCGGTCGAAAGCGGGATGGCGTGGATGGACGAGGCGGTCGCCGCCTCGATCGCGGACGCGGGGATCTCGTGGGTCTCGCCGTCTTGGGAGATGAGGGTCGGGTAATTGAGCTGCAGCTGGCCTTTGTAGTTCGTCGCCGCGGCGGAGCCTTGGTCCGCGCTCGGGATGTAGTAGCCCTTCTCGCCGGAGACGCGCACCTTCTCGCCAACCTTGACTTGCTTCGCGGTGTCTTCGCCATAGACCGCGACGGTGTCTTCGCCATCGGTCAGGTAGAAGCCGTTGATGTAGGGCGTGCCCTGGCCGTTGTAGCGGTGGGCGACGACGATGCCCTCGAGGTCGACCTTCGCGCCCACCTCGACGGTGGAACGGAACGCGGAGACGGACGTCGCGGGTTCAAGGGGGATGGAGGAAGAGCTTTCCTCGACAACGGGGGCCTCGGAGGACGTGGATTCCTCTTCGGCGATGGAGGAGGTCACCTCCTCGTGCTCTTCGGAGCTCGAGGCGGCGGGGGCGTCAGCGCCGCAGGAGGCCAAAAGGGCCCCGAGGGCGAGAACGAAGAAGAACGACTTTGCTTTTTTCATGGTAAGCTGTTTTTTGTTCCTTTTCTTAGTTGTTCTTTTGAACACTTCTTTATAGGTTATGCGCGCAGGAAAAGCAAGAAGAAAGCGCTTTTCAAACGTCAATCAAAAAAGTGAGGGGGAGCCCGTTTATCGAGACAACTTCTATGGCCATTTATCTGGCCAAAGATCGAGGCAAAGGAAAAGCCGCGTTTTGAGGCGCGGCGTTGGGCGCCCATGAACGAGCGGAAGGAAAGCGATCTTTCGTTTCGATGTCTTCGTTGAAAAAAGAAGACTCTCTTTGTGTTTCGTTCAGAAGAAAACCCATTGCCAAAATTGGGGAGGTCCGATATTCTATTTGTGCTTGAAGCAACGATTCAAGCAGACATGGTCCGAGGGTAGGACCTGAAAAAGAAATCCCGAACGAAGACATGGTCCGAGGGTAGGACCTGAAAAAGAAATCCCGAACGAAAAAGCTTGGTCCCGTCCAAGCTTTTCTTCTCTACATGAATCAATTGTTCGAATTGCGCAAACTATCTCAACATTTTTACGTAGATTTTCCTCACGAGCTATATCCAGAAGTGGAAGCCAAGCCGTCGAGGCCCTACGTCGTTTTGCTCGTCCGAATCCGTGGGATTATTTTTGGCATCCCTCTGAGGACCAACATTCGGCATCGGTATTGCTACCGTTTCCGGACTTCTGATCGGAAAACGGATTCGTCAACGGGATTAGACTTCACCAAAGCGGTCGTTCTTTTAGAAAAACGCTATTTGGGCCCGGAGACAACGATTAATAAAAAGGAGTTCATTGAACTTCAAGACAAAGCATATTTCATCGTTAAGCAATTCAAAAAATATGTCGACGATTACATTGAATACAAGAAGAACGGCGCAAACAACTATGTTTCGCAGCGATATCGTTACTCGACATTACATTACTTTGATGACGTTCTATTATCGAAGGAAGATTAGGCAAGTTTCTCAAAAAAATCCCTCATTCTTCGCCTAAAGCGACTTTCAGCTCCTCCATCGAATGATAGCCCTTCACGTTCGGGTCGCGGGCAATCTTTTTCGCTTCTTCCATCGCTTCCATCGTTTCCTTCGAATAGTTCGGCATGCCGACGTGGAAAGGCAAACCGTTTTGCAAAAGGCACTGATGAAGGAAGAGGTTGACGGCGGAAGACATGTCGAGGCCTAGGTTGGCAAAGAGCGCCGTCGCTTTTTTCTTCACATCGGCGTCGATGCGGATTTGGGTTGGTGTCGTCATAAAGCAGCTCCTTTCTTTGTAATTATTTTGTATACCATTTCGTTTACTTCGTCAATCGTTCAAGATTCAAAGCGATGCATGTTGATGGATTTTCGATGGCAGCGCAAGAAAAAAATTTCTTCGGTCCCTTGTCCTGCAACTCTATCCCCGTTCCGTGAAATTTGATTTATCTAGACATTTTATCTGGACATTTATCGAGACATTTATGTAGACAAAACGTGAAAACCTGGATATTCAGGGGCAGTCTCTATCGTTCTGGCTTTCCTAAACGACCGTCATCTCCAACACTTTTTTGGTTCTTCTTCTGACGAACAGGACCAAAGGAATTCATTCGTTCATTTATACTACAATTTTCATAGTCATTAAGTCTTGTAGTTTAGATATAAGGAATATGGTTATCTTTATGTCCATTTTTCAAGGAGTCATGCAAGAAGAACTCGATCGGAACCTCCGGAAGCAAGAGGCATTCCATCGCGAGCTGGCCTCTCTACGGAAAGGATATCTTTGCTTATGCGTGATCGACGGCATCCCTTATCTATACCGAAAACATCGGGAAGGGAAACGGATTGTCTCGGAATACATCGGCAAACCGGATGACCCGAAATCCCTGGAAGCCAAAAGGCATAGGGAGGCTTATTTACTCGCGAAAAACTCCTTGAAGGAGCTGCGAATCGAAGAGAAAAGACTACGAAAGGCGATTAAGGATTATGCTGGCCTATGAAGAAGAATTGATCGCCGTTCTCCGCGCCCTGAACGAAACAGGCGCCCTCCGATACTGTATTATCTCGGGGTCCAGTTTAGGGGGGCGCGGTTTTGGTCAGCCATAGACAAGCGTAAAAAGGTCGAATTGGATTACGCGCAGACCTGCCAATGCCCCGTCTTGTTGGAGCCGACTCGTTCAATCGCCTTCTTTGCAATCAAGGAATTCACGATTCGCTGGACGGAGCGTGGGGATTTGTCGATGCGGATCGCGATATGGGCTTTCGTGACCTCGGGATTGGCGTGGATCAGGTTGAGGACGATCTGCTCATTGTCGGAAAGGGGGGCGTTGACGTGGACGTCGGCTTTCCCGTTTTGCCTCAGGAATTCGAAAAAGAAACCATATCCTTCTTTCCGGAACGACCAAGAAACGCCGCTTTCGTTGCAGAGCTCGTTCATCCTCTGGAATCCCGTTCCCGCTTTCTCAACGTCCTTGCTGCGGAAGAGGATGTCGAGGATGAGCGGGTTCCTTTTGTAGGACGGCAAATTCCGCTCAATGAAATCGTAGGGGGTCAGGTCATCGGGAAAGGAACCCGGGTTATAGATCTCGATTTTGCCAGGGTGGATGCCGATTTCGATTTCCGGAAGGTCCTCGTAATCGGAATGGGCGAAGGCGTTCACGACCATCTCGCGGATGGCTCTTTCGGGGATTTCCGGCACATCGACCCGTTTTCTGCTGCCGATCTCGGGACGCCAGTGGATATTGTCGAGGATATAGCGCACGGCGACGCCGATGAGATTGTAGATATTGCCGGAAACGAGTTTCAGATCCGTGAACGTGACTTTGTTTTCCGTTGCGTATTTCGCGAGTTTGAGACCGATTTTCGCGTTTTTGCCGAAGAGGGCGTAACATCCGTTTTTCACGATGCCGTCCTGCAGCAAATCGAGACTCGCGAGGAGCTTTCCCTTGTCAAAAGAGGACATCTCGAGCCTGCCGCATTCCTTCGCGGAAACATAGAAATCATAAAGCGCCTCGTCGTCGAGACTATCGAGGGAATGGCTCGTGAGGCCTTCTTCCCATTTCGATGAATAATCGGAGTGGAGGAGGAGCCTTTTGAGCTCGTCGGTCGTCATCTTTCGATTTTCCGTGCCGTATCGCGAAAAGTATTTCCCTCCGCATGAATAGGGGCGGTTATGCCCCGAAAAGGAGACCTTGATAATCGTTTTCCCCTCGAGGACGATTTCCTCGATGGTCGGAGAGATTCGGGGTTCAATCAGCTCATGGATCGTGCGAGAAACGTCTTTTCTCGTGCTGTCGGTAACCATCTGCCCTTTCACGAACCCGTTGTCGTCCACGCCAAAATAGAGCGTTCCGCGGCAATGCTTGTTGAGCATCGCGGAAATCGCTTCCGCGGCTTCCTTCTTCTCGCCGGTCGTCGTTTTAAATTCGACGGTCTCGCTTTCGCTTCCAATCATCATACGCAGTTCCTTTCTTCTTGGTTAGTCTAGCCCGTCAATCAAATTTTGTCTAGATAATTGTCTCCTTATTTTGTCTATATAAACATCAATCAAAAAACGAGAAAACCGCCGTATTGTCCGTGCTTTATTCCGTTTCAATTCGCATTTTATCCAGCCAAATATAGAGAAAAAAGCCGCGTTTTGAGGCGCGGCTTTGGGCTATTTGGCTATCCCCTTAGGCAAGGGTGAACCATTGATAGGACGCGGGTCCGTTTTCGTCCTCGGGGTAACCGACGATATCGTCTTCGTCGACGTCATCCCCGCCATACCAGGTGGAAACGACGTAGATGAGGCCGAAGGCGTTCGCGCCTTTGTCGACGGTCGAGGAGAGGGTCACGTCGTAGCTATTGGACTTGAAGGTGAAGACCTTCGAGGAAGAAGGATCGTAGGTGTAACCGAGATCGTAGCTGCGGGTCTGTCCTTGATAGGTCGCGGTGAGGGTGGCCTTCTTGTAGCCGGAGACCGCGTAATCCTCGCCCGTGAAGGTGACGGAAGATTCGCAGTGGGTGACGCCGGTGGAGAAGCCAAGCTCGATGTCCTTCGCGTCGGTGATTTCCTTGTTGCCATTCCAGGTGGTGCCGACGACGGAAGCGGGCCACGAGGAGGTCGAGGAACCCGGCATCACGGTGACGGAGATCTTGTTGGCGGTCGCGCGGTTCTCGTCGAAGAAGGGATCGTTGACCGTGAGGGTGACCGTCTTCTGCTCGGTGAGGGTCATGCCGGTCGCGTCGATGGTCATGAGGTAGGTCGGGTAGGAGGCGATGTTCCAGGCATCCGGCCTCACGCGGCCATCGCTCAAGGTGACCTTGAGGGCGGGGTCGCTCGAGACGACCGTCGGGACGGGATCGCAGTTCGTCGGGCTCGCCCAGAGGTAGACGGAGACCTTGTCCCCGGCGTAGAGCCTGACGGAGGAGCTGTTCGGGACGACGGATTCGTCGACGTCGCTCGGGGCCCAGACGAAGTAGCCTTGGACCTTCACGTTGTTGGAGACGGTGAGGTCGAGGGTCGCGAGCTCGCTGCCGACGTGGTTGCCGATCGTGACCGTGGACTGGCCTTGGGCGAGGGCGTCCCAGCAATAGGCGCGGCGGGTGCCGCGGCCGATGACGGATTCATTGGAGGACCCGACGATGCCGATTTGCCAGGAATCGAGGGCGGTCACGGGGGCGTAATCGAATTTGAGGAGGGAGTTGTAACCCGTGATGCCGTCTTCCTCGACGGGGAGATCGTCCGGGTCGCGGGCCTCGTCGACCGTGGCGCCGAGCTGGATCACGTTCTTCCCCATGTCCTTGCTCGTCGCGGAAAGGTTGGAGACCGAGGTGATGAAATACGGGCTGAAGTCGAAGTCCGGGGCGCCTTCTTTCGGGGCGTCGTAGGAATAGGTGAAGCTCGATTTGCGCTTGATGACCGGCTTGGCGTTCGTCTTGATGGAACCGCCGTTCTCGGCATCGGAATTGTTGAACTTCCAGGTCGTCTCGTCGTAGTAGTTCTCGACGAAGGAACCGCTTGCGAGGGTGGAATCGGCGTTGAAGGTCAGGCAGATGCGGTATTCCTTGCGCTCGACCTTGGTCGCGTCGGCGTACGTCGAGGCGTTCGGGTCGTAGTTCTTCCAGGAATAGACCTCGACCTCGAAGCCCTCGGTTCCCTTGTCCGTCGGGGTGATGGCGACGCGGGCGGCGACGAGGTCATCCTCGACGGTGAACCCGACGCGGTAGCCATAGCAGATCTCGCGGGAGAGGGAATAGAGGTTGTGCGAGGGCATCGCGATCTCGCTTGCGGCGCGAGCGGTGCTGCGCTTGTAGCGTTGCAAGGCGTCGCTCTCCTCGTCGATCACCGACTCGACGGCATAGGTGCCGCTATAGGCGACGGTGTCGGTGCGGACGGAATCGTCGAAGTAGCGCCCTTCGCTATCCTTGATGGTCTCGATGTAGGTGTCGACGACTTTGTAGGTGTCCCCGTCGAGGACCTTGACGTCGTAGGAGACGTCATCCTCGTCAAGGAGGGATGTCGCCGTGGCGAAGGAGCCTTTCTCGTAAAGGGACCAGTCGTATTGGATGCCGGTGACGCTATTCTTGTAGGAAACCCCGGAGAGCCCCGGGACGGCGAAGGCGCCGCCATCGAGGACGCCGCGGCCCGCGAAATCCCCGTTGAAGAGGGATTCGAGTTCCTTGACGTTGGTCGGGGCGTGGAAGACGCCGACGCGGACGATCTTGACCGGCTTCTCGGCGCTCGGGGTCACCGTGATCTCGTAAATCGCGTTGCCCGCGAGGCGGAAGGCGTTCGAGGATCCATAGGCGGATTCGTAATAGCCGAAGCTGTGGTCGTGATCGACGTGGATGAACGAATAGGACACCGAGCCGAGCTTGATGTCGACGAGGGAGTCGCGTTCGCAGGAGACGGTGCCCTTGAAGGAACCGTCGGCCTGGGCTTCGAGCTTCGCGGCCACGTCGCCCGTGACGACGCAATCGCCCTCGACGTCAACGGTCGTGGTGATGACGGCGCTCGTGTCGGGCATGACGAAGGTGTAGGTGGTGTCCGAGACCTTGGCGATCTTGGAGGAGTCGCCGTTGAGGGCGATGGACTTGAGGGAGAAGCCTTCCGCGAGGGTGACGGTGAGGGTGACGGTCTCGCCTTTCTCGGCTTCGGATTTGTCGCTTTGGACCTCGACCCCTTCCGAGGCGCGAATGACGATCTTGTACGTCACCGGGGCGTCAACGCTCGAGCTGCTCGAGGACGAGGCGGGGTCTTCCCCTTGGATGGACGAGGATTCGTTTGGGGTCCCTTCCCCGCACGAGGCGAGGAGGGCGATCGAAGCGAGGAGGGCAAGGAAATTCGCTTTGCTTTTCATGTTGGTTCTCCTTTCTTAGCGCGCCTCGCCCGGGACGAGCATCCCGAGGAGGGCGTTGTTCGTGTGCATGTGCATGAGGTCGCCGCTTTTGTAGACGATGACGGACGAGAGGTTGAAGTCCCCGACCTTCCAGTCCTTGACGGCGAACCCGGTCCAGATCGCGGGATCGT
This sequence comes from Bacilli bacterium, assembly GCA_016296285.1. GTDB lineage: Bacteria > Bacillota_I > Bacilli_A > RFN20 > CAG-826 > Alloenteromonas. The sequence goes on along the minus strand of JAEDJP010000004.1, from coordinate 4,233 downwards.
AGACCGAGCCTTCGAGGATCGAGTTGTCGAGCTCGACGCGGAAGGTGGCCCCGGAGAGGTTCACGCCCCCGCTTTCGCGACCCGCCATCGCGGCGTTCCCGTCCTCGAAGAAGGTGACGGTGAAGTTGCCGAAGATCATCTCCCAGCCCTTCTGGATTTCCCAGTGGTCGACCGAGGAGAGGTTCGCGAGGATGTCCTCGTCCTTGAGCGGGGATTTGACCTCGAGGACCATGCGGAGGTGGATGACGCCGTCCCCGTCCTCGATGATGAGGTGGGTGAGGCCCGCCTTGTGGGCGTCAAGGTACCAAGCGTCCCCTTGCTTGCGCGGCGAAGCGACGGCAGGGCGATCGGTCTTGACGACGGCCGTGGACTCGTCCGCGATGCTGAAGCCGAAGTCGAGGAGGAAGCTTTCCCCGGCGATGGCGGGCACCCCGACGAGGAAATCGTTTAGGTAGCCGTTGATCGAGATGCTCAAGTCGTATTCGACGTCACTCAAATCGTCGAGGGGCTCTTCCTGGACCGTTTCCGAGGAGGAGGGCTCGGCAGGGGGCTCTTCATTCGGCCCGGGATTCCCGCAGGAAGCGAGCAAGAGGCTCGCGGCCAAGGGAATGAGGGCAAGCAATGTTTTCTTCATTTTTTGGCTAGACTCCGTGTGTGTACTGGCGTTCGCGCATGGGTGATACGCGAGGCACAAGCCGTAGGATAAAGCACGGCGGAAAAAAAGCAAGCCCAAAAGGAAAAATCGTCAATGGAAAGGGGGGCGGGAGCAAGACGAGGCAGAAAAAAGCCCCGCGATTCGGCGGGGCGAAGGGGAGGGATCCTCAGGCGTCGAGGGTCAAGACGCAGTTCGCGAACGTGTAGACGTTGCTCCAATTCCCCGAGGTGATGCGCCAGGTATCGGCAAGGGGATCGTAGACCATCGAGAAGGCCTTGCCCGCGCCTTTGTTCTGGCAGTCGATGACCATCGCCGTCAAGGTGTAGGTCTCCGTGTCGTAGGAATAGCTCGTCGGGGTCACCGTGGTATAGCCCTCGTTCCCGTTGAAGAAATAGTTCGCGCCGGAACGGATGTAGGTCGTCATGGACGAGCCCATGTCGAAGGAGACGTGGACTTGCTCGTCCATCTCGTCCCACGTCGAGTAGAACGTGCCGGTGTAGGATTTGCCATGGAAATCGCAACCCGCTTTCACCGTGTCCGAGACGAGGGTCGCGGCATGGGCTTCAAGATCGAGGGTGAGGACGATCTCGCGGAGGCCTTTCGTGAGGGTAACGGTCGCATCGGATACCGAGGCGGCGAATTCCTCCCCGAGGTAGGTGGCTTTGCCCGCCCCGTCGAGGAAGAGGGGATCCGTCCCGACCGCAAAGGTGCCATAGGGCCCCGTGACGAAGAGACGGTTCGCGGGTCCGCCGTCGCCTTTGGAGGAGACGACGAAGCGCACGCCTTCTCCGTCGAGGATCTCGTAGACGGCGTCGCTAGCGCAGATCGAGGAACCGCGCAGGAGGTTCACGGTGACGTTCGGGATGAAATAGGAGGCCGGTTCGGTCGGGGCGTCGGCGGCGAGGGCGCTCGCGTAGAGGGCATCGCCCTTGTATACCGTCGCGAGCATGTAACGGACCGACTCGATCGTGAACGTCTCGATGGCGACGCGGTAATTCGAGGCGACGTCATCGGAAGAGGCTTTCTTGATCGCGAAGAAATAATCGTTCGTCTCGTAGGCGAAGGGGCTCTTGTTCTCGTCGGGGGAGGCGAAGACGAGGTTGTCCGCGACATACCACTTCTTCGTGACGTTGCCGCTGCGGGTGAGGAAATGGTCCTCGGCGGCCGAATCGATCTGGGCGAACGCGTCGCGGAAGGAGAGGCTCACTTCCCCGGCCGCGTTGATCGAGAAGGAACGGGTGGCCTCGAAGGCGGTGAAATCGTAGGCCCCGTACGTCGAGAGGGCGACGTAGAAATAATCCCCGACGAACGAGGCGTCCTTGAAGGCGTTGAGGGACTTCTCGGTCGCGACGATCTCGATCTCGCTTCCTTCCTCGAGGTCATAGACCGTGAAGACGCGATAGGCGTCAAGGGGCGCGGAGGCGTAAAGGTTCAGGATGTCGAGGGACGTTTTGGACTCCGATGATTTCTTCTTGTACGAAGCGGTGAGGGTGGCGAGGCCGTAATCCGGGTCCTTGATCGTCACCTTGACGTAGACCTTGCCCCAGAGGGTGCCTTTTTCCAGGGGATTGCCGTCCTTGTCGACGGCCTCGACCTCGATATGCTCGGTGCCGGTGGCCTTGATGGCCCAAGAAGGGGTGGAATCTTCTTCGGAACTCGAGGTTTCCTCGGGGGAGGAGGATTCTTCGGAGGACTCGTCGCTAGAAGGGGTCGAGTCTTCGCTTGAGGGCAGGGGATCTTCGGACGTGGTGCTCTCCTCTTCTTCGGAGGAGGATTCTTCGCTTGAGGGAAGGGGATCCTCGGCCGAGGTTTGGCTCGAGGTCGGCTCCTCAATGGGGGAAGAGGAAACGATAGGCTCCTCCCCGCAGGAGGCAAGGAGCAAGGATGCGCTGAGGAGCAAGAGGGCGGATAAGGATGGTTTCATGATGGGGTACCTCCGTTGACCCGCTTATCTTAAGGCCAAAACGAAATCCCGCAAGGGGGGAAAGAAAAAGAAGGGCGAACCCTTCTATTTCTTGAGGTAGATGATCCCGAACGCATGGGGGCCGCAGTGGCAGGAAATCGAGCCGCTCGCCTCGATGATCTCGACGCGCTGGAACCCGCGCTTGTAGAGGCGGTCGCGCACCGTGAGAAGGACTTCTTCCGGCATGACCGTATGGGCGATGATCGCGAGGCTCGGGTCGAAATCCGGGGCATCCCTCTCGACGGAAGCGAGGTAATCGTTCACGACCTTGGAAAGGGGGCCGCGGTACTTCTCCCCGGGGACGAGGAGCCCGTCCTTCAAGACGATCTCTGGATGGAGCTTGAGGAGGTTGGCCCCGAAGAGGGCGAGTTTGGAGCAGCGGCCGCCTTTGGCGAGGTATTCGAGCTTCTCGACGAAGAAGCTGATCTGGATGTCCTTCCTCTTTTCCTTGAGGACGGAGAGGATCTCGGGGACGGATTTGCCTTCCGCGGCGAGGAGGGCGGAAAGATAGACCTGGAACCCGATGCCCGCGGAGACGCTTTTGGAATCGAGGACGGTGACCTTGCCTTCGTATTTCGGGTCTTGGGAGGCGAGGAGGGCGTTTTGGTACGTGGCGCTCAATTTGGAGCTGAGGGCGATGTGGATGACGCGCTCGTAACGCTCAAGGAGGGCATCGAAATGGGCTTGGTAGGCGTAAACGTTGATGGCCGCGGTGCGGGCGAGCTTGCCGGAGAGCTCCACGTAATCGTAGATTTTCCGGGCGGGGATGCTCCCGTCGTCGACTTCTTTCTCCCCGAGGATGACCGTAAGAGGGACGACCGCGATGTCGAGGCCTTCTTGGAGGGAGGAAGGCAAGTCGAGGGAGGATTCCGATGAGATGCAGACAGGTTTCTTCATGACGGGAGGTATCTTACGCGGAAACGAAAGAAAAATGAACAACGAATGTTGGAATGTTCATAAGTTCTAAGGAGGTTCTACGAAAAGTTCTATGGTTCTAAGAAAAACCAGAAAATGATTTTCTTTCGATGGGGCCGATGTTTTTCGGGAAAAGTTCTAAGGAGGTTCTAAGGAAAGTTCTAAGGTTCTAAGGAACGTTCTATGCGAAAAATCCCCCCATGGCCAAGAAAGGGGGAAAGCGGTTCCCTCCGCCTTGAGGGGAAAGGCGACTTCTTCTACAATGGAGGAAGTTCACGGAGAACGAACCATGACCGGGAAAAAGAAAAAGACGATCGCCCTCATCGCTCACGACAAGAAGAAACACGAGATGGTCCAATGGTGTCTCGACCACAAGGACCTCCTCTCCCATTACGCCTTATGCGGGACGGGCCACACGGCCTCCCTCGTCGCGGAGGCGACCGGCCTCCCCGTCAAGAAATACCTTCCCGGGCCCCTAGGCGGGGACCAGCAGATCGGCAGCAAGATCGCCGAGAAGAAAATCGACATCGTCCTCTTCTTCTGGGATCCCTTGCATTCCCAGCCCCACGACCCGGACGTCAAGGCGCTTCTGCGCATCGCGGTCGTCTACGACATCCCCATCGCGACGAATCCCGCGACGGCAAGTTACGTCATGACCTCTTCCTTCCTCGGCGGGGAGTAAAGACGCGATTTGCTTCTA
>JAEDJP010000072.1 GCA_016296285.1 Bacilli bacterium | reverse complement strand
AGAAAGAATACGGCTTCACCGAGAACCAAAGCGAGGCCATCGTCGTCATGCCGCTTTATAAGCTCAGCCATTTCGACGTCGCCGTCGTCATCGACGAGAAGAAGCATCTGGACGAGGAAATCGCGAATCTCAAAGAAACGCTTGCCAATCCCGCGAAGCTGCGCGGGGTCATCGTCTCGGATCTCCGGGGCATCGTGAAGAAGTACGGAAACCCCCGCCGGACGAAGATCGAGGCGGAGGACGGAACCCTTCGCACCATCAACAAGATGGATCTCGTCGCGCGGGAAACCGTCATGATCGCCATCACGCGCGATGGCTATCTCAAGAGAAGCTCCCTCGCCTCTTGGCGTTCCTCCAACGGCCCGAAAGGGGCGCTCCCCGGCCTCAAAGACGGGGACACGCTCATTTATTGCGGCCAGGCCGACACGACCGATTTCTTGCTCGTTTTCACCACGAAAGGCAATTATCTCTACCTCCCGATTCACCTTCTCAAGGCGAACAAATGGAACGATGAGGGCGTGCACGTCAATTACGCGGTGAACTTGCCCCCGGAAGAAAAATTGGTCCGCGCATTCGCCATTCGCGTCTTCCGGGAAGACCTTTTCGTCACGATCGTGAGCAAAAAAGGCCAGATCAAGCGCACGAAGCTCTCGGAATTCCCCGTCACGCGCAACACGCGCCCGATCCGCGCCATGAAACTCCTTGGCGATGACGAGATCGCCTCGGTCCTCGTCACCTCCGGGAACTCCGATTTGTTCCTCGCAAGCGAAGACGGGCTCGGCGTTTTCTACAACGAAAACGAGATTTCGCCCTCCCTCACCGGAAGCGCCGGCGTGAAAGCCGCCTCCTTCAAAGGGTCTCTCGTCGGCGACATGCTTTCGTTCTTGCCCGAAGAGAAAGACAAAATCCTTCTCGTCACGAATCGCGGGAATGCCCGGGTCTTTGGCCTTGGGAACATCGAGAAAACGGGTCGTTTGTCCAAAGCGACGGTGCTTTTCAGGATGTTCAAGAACGAAACGCATCGCCTGATCCATCTCGAGAAGGTCTTGGACCGCGAGCCTCCCATCGAGGTCCTGGCCACGACCGAAAACGGCGATCGCACGACGCTCGTCATCGACGATTTGCATTTGACCCCCATGGACAAATACGTCAAGGGAGGAGTGCCTTCCTTGAAGCGCGGCACCATCATCGAGACTGTCAACCGGCTAGACGACAATCTCATCACTTCTGAAACGGTTTCTTTCTATGTCCCGCCCGTGGAAAAAGAGGAAGATCCGGAACAGGAAAGCCAATCCAGCGTGACGGAGGAGGCCAACGCCCCGGAAATCCTTCGCAGAGAAGAAGATAAACCGGCGGAAAAGTTCGAGCAGATTTCCATTTTCGGCGATGACGACATGGAAATCTAAGTTCCATAGTTTAGTACATTATTAGTATTTATTCAGTAGAACTTTCTTTGAAAAGGGGTTATTTTTCGTCCAAATTCGATTTCATATTTCCCGCGTTTTGGTACAATGTTTTCGGTATGAATTCACGAAACGTTCCGCTTGCCCTTGTTCACGACGTTTTCTCCCTTGATCCGGGCATTTTGGTTTCGGCTGGCATCCGGGTCCTTCTCATGGACCTCGACAACACGCTCGTCCCCTATGGAATGGAGAAGCCGGAGCCAAGGGCAAAGGAATTCGTCGATTCTCTCAAGGCGGCTGGAATCGTGCCCATGATTTGCTCGAACGGCCTCTCAAAACGGGTCGCCGGGCTTGCGAACGCCTTGGGCATCGAGGCCCGCGGATTCCTCCGCAAACCGTGTTCTGGTCCCCTTCGCGCCTTGATTCAAAAAAAGCATTGGGACAAAAAAGAAGTCCTCTTCGTGGGCGATCAAATCCAAACGGACGTGCGTGCCGCAAACGGGGCGGGCATCCGGGTCTTGCTCTCGGATCCCCTTTGGCCGAAAGAGCCCATTTGGACCAAAATCAACCGAATATTCGAGAAACCGAAACGAAAGAAAGTGAATCTCTTGCTGAAAGACAAAGATTGGAAGGAGGCGATTTCCCAATGAGCAAACTCAACATCGTACGCCGTTGCTACAACTGCAACACGATTCTTCAAGACGAAGATCCATCCGCCGACGGCTACATCTCCCCGGAACAATTCCAGAAAAAAGGCGCCTTGGTGCTCTTTTGCAATCGCTGTTACCAAAAACAGAAATACAATTTCTCCGATCACGAGATTTCCTGCTCGGAAGATTACCTTTCGATGCTGAAGGATGCCGCCGCGACGGATGCCCTCATCGTCTTCGTGGTTGATCTCTTTTCTTTCGAGACCTCTTTCCCGATGGATTTGCTCCGCGTCATTCAAGGAAACCGGATCCTTGTCCTCGCCAACAAGCGCGATCTTTTGCCGAAAAACGCAGACGATGAGATCCTTAAGGAATATGTTGCCCACCGCTTCCGCGTAGCCAAACTCAAAGTCGCGAAGGAAGACGTGGTGTTGACCTCCCTTAATTCCCTTAGCAAAAACCCGGCCCTCGCGAAGGAAATCGACAAGCGCAGGGAACGCCATGACGTCTACGTCGTCGGTGCTGGAAACGCCGGGAAAACGCTCTTCATCGCCTCGTATCTCCGTACCTACAAGAACAAGACCCCTCGTTCCGTCGTCACCGAGAACTATCATGGCACGTCCCTTCCCGTTTTGCAGATCCCTCTCGATTCCTCGAGCTTCATCTACGATACCCCGGGCACCCCGAACACCAATTCCGTCGAGGCGAAGCTTCCGCTAGAAGTCGCGCGCCTTTGCTATCCGGACGAGCCCTTGCGGCCCAAGACGCATTCCCTTTTGCCCGGGGACAGCCTTTTTCTCGGGGGAATCGCCCGCGTCGTCTTGCTCAAAGGCAATCGCACGGCTGTGTCCTTCTTTGGGTCGAAGAACATCAAAACCCTCAGGATGCGGGCGAAAAACGAGGAAGACGTCTTCCTGAAGCTTATTTCCAAAGGGGATTTGACCCCTTGCTCGACCACCCTTTCCTCCCCGTCGGATTTCGACGTTTACGACCTCGAGGTCGAGGAGACCGGAAGCCGGGACATCGGGATCGCCGGCCTCGGCTGGATTCGTTTCAAGGGCGATAAGCAAACGTTCCGCATTTTCGTCCCTTGCGGCGTCTCGATCTTCACCAGCCGTTCGAAGATTCCTTTCGAAAAGGAATGAGGTAATACCATGTTGCGTCCCTATCAAAAAGCATATCTGAAAAGCCTCGCGAACAAGATTTCGCATCGTTATCTTCTTGGAAAAGGAGAGATTGATCCTTCGTTTTTGGAACAACTCAATCTCGCCCTCGAAGCCAAGGAACTCATCAAAGTCGGGCTGCTCCAAAATTGCCCCCTTTCGCCCAAGGAAGTCGCTTCCGCCATCGAGGAAAGCCTTGGGGCGGAGGCCGTCCAAATCATCGGCAGGGTCATCGTTTTCTACCGCCGATCCTCCAAAAACCCGACCATCCAGATTCCCGTCCGAAAGGAATGACCCGAAGTGGAGAATGTCGTCTTGTTCGGGGGAACCTTTGACCCCATTCATAACGGCCATTTGCGCATCGCCCGTGCCGCGAGCATGTTTCTCAACGCGGACGTCGTTTTCGTGCCTGCCAAAAACCCTCCGGGAAAGGAACCGATTGCCACGCCCGAGCAAAGGCTATCGATGCTGCGCCTCGCCCTCAAATCCGACGGATCATCCTCTTTTTCGATATCCTTGTTCGAGATGAAATCGAAGGATCCCGTGAACTACTGGGTCGATACCGTCGAGCATTTAGCAAGCAAATTCAAACATCGGAAGCTCTATTTCCTCATCGGCGCGGACGAAGTGAATGCGTTCCCGTCTTGGAAAGAACCGGAACGGATTTGCTCGATGGCCACGCCTCTTTACGTGTCGCGTCCCGACATCAAGGTCGAGGACGAAGTCCTTCGGCGCTTCCGCATGATGCGGCTTTGCTACGATTCCTCCGGCGAGGTGTCCTCCTCCGCCGTTCGTTCCCTTCAAAGAATGGATATCCCGGTCCCCGTGCGCGAATTCATCGAGCAAAAGCAACTCTATTATTTCCAAGCGATATCCGCCCTCATCAGCAAACATCGTCTGATTCACAGCGTTTCGGTTGCCCGGCTTTGCTATGAGATGTCCGTCCGGAATCGCCGCTCGGACGCTGGAAAGGCGTATATCGCCGGGCTTCTCCATGACGTGGGCAAAGGAATCAGCCCCGCCGAAGGGAAGACGTTCATGAAAAAGGCCTTCCCTGAATTTGCCGACCTGCCGGAATGGACCTATCATCAATTTCTTGGGGCGGAACTCGCCCGAACCCGTTTTGGAATCGAGGACGAGGGGATCCTCGATGCGATCCGCTATCACGCGACGGGCAAAGCCCATATGTGCGCGCTTGGGAAGATGGTTTACTCCGCGGACAAGACGGATCCCCTTCGCGGCTACGACTCCGCGAAGCCCATCGCCGCGTGCATGAAGAACTATTATTTGGGTTTCACGGACGTCCTTCGGGCTAACAAGGAATACCTTTTGGGCAAAGGGAACGACCTCGATAACCCGCTTACCACCGCGTGCATGAATCAATACTTAGGAGAAGAAGAATGAAAGAAGAACAACCTATCGAACTCAGCCTCGCCGTCAATTGCCTCGAGGAACACAAAGCGGAAGGAGTAGAAGTCATTGATGTTTCTGGCTTCTCGCCCTTCGCCTCGTATTATGTCTTGGCAACCGCCCCGAACCCCCGCGCCCTCGGAGCTCTCAAAGACCACCTAGAAGAGGTTTTTGACAGCAATGGAATTGGTGTTCCAGTTTCCGAAGGCAAGCCGGAATCCGGCTGGATCATCGTCCAGGGCGGGGAAGTCATTTGCCAACTGTTCCTAGCCCCGAACCGGAAAGAGATTGACCTTGCCGGATTGCTCAAGCAACTCGGCGCGAGATAAACAAATTAGTCGATTTACGCCAACCCTCGAAAAGAGGGTTTTCTTTTCGAAATCCATCTACTTCGCTTAATGTCTATTATGTTAAGTAGAAGAATAGAAAAAGAGAATTAACCGAATCTTTATTTATTGCAACCTTTTCATTCAATTGATTTTTCTTTGAAAAGAGTTTTGGGTTATCCACAAACTCACACTTACTATAAAACTACTAAATGACATTTCGGCCAAAAGGCTTTCCTATAACGTTCTCAAAAGTGTTTTCACGTTCGGGAAACGGTTCTTCTTGATCGGGTCCATTATTCTGATTTGGATCTGAAATCGAAAACGATAAAAAGCGTTGGATACACAGGAATATTTAATAATTCCATTGGTTTCCGTTTTGTTTATCCGGTTTCTTTTGAGGAGATAATGCGTGTCAGGAAAAGCGGGATGTCCAGGAAAAGCATGAGGATAAACGCTAGGAGGCTATATGGGATGATGTCCTCGACCTTTAGGCTTGGGTTGGTTTGGCAATCCATGATCAAACTCCCTAGCCCCGGATGCGTCGCGCTATTCGCGGTCAGGACCTCGGCCATGATCGTTACCTTCAGGCTGAGCCCAAGGCCTTGCGCCCCGGCCATCTTGATCTGGGGAAGGGACATCGGCCAAAGGACTTCGCAAACGGCGCGGAGGGAATGAGTTCCCGCGTCGAGGGTCAATGCTTGCTCGGTATCCTGATCCAAGGCGGTGATTCCGCTCACGAACGCCTCGTAGAAAAGGGGGAAGGCCACGAGGAATGTCAAAACGGCTGGGATGAAATCGGCGAATCCAAGTCGCCCCGGGACCAAAAAGACGACGGAAAGGACCAAAACGACCGCGGCGGTTGGAATCGTTCTGGCAAAACCGACGGCGGGAATCAAAAAGGCCCTCACCGGACGGAACAATCCGGCAAGGGTGCCAAGGAATCCCGCTAGCAAAAAGCTCGCTGCGAGGCCGATGAGGAGGCGGGCAATGGTCCATCCGATGGCATTCCATGTCTGTTTCGAGTCATCCATGAACAAAAGCTCGGAAAGCCTTCCGATGGTTGCAAACGGGTCTTTCAGGATGCCCGATCCATTTCGTTTAAGGGCAGCCGAAACAATCCACCAAACCAAAAGGAAAAAGAAGATGCCAAAACAAAAAGAGAGGACATTCCAGATCGAGCGGGACTTCTTCTCTTTTCGTTTCATTTCTTTTTATAGGAAAAACGCTTTGTCGAAAGCCGTTTCCCCAAGGGCCGTTTGGAAGGAATTGGCATAAGCCATGTTCTCGGCCTTGCTCCATCCAGTTTCGGAAGCATGGTAATGCATGGGGTTGTTGTTGGCGCCGCCCCTGTTTTTCACGATCGTGAGCGCGGAGGAGGAGATACCGAAGCGCGGATTGGATTTCCCGTCCTCGGAATCGGACTTCTTCACTTCTTCGATGACCGTGTTCAAGTCCGTGGCGACGACGTTGATGTTCCCTTGGATCGCGGAAAGCCAGGAATCGATAGCCTCCCCGTGAGCGGCGTAAGAATCCTTGTTCACGAAAATCGCCGCGGCGGGGATGTCCGCCCCGT
>JAEDJP010000071.1 GCA_016296285.1 Bacilli bacterium | reverse complement strand
TGGTACGTCGAGGCCAAGGGGCAGGGATACGCCTCCAACCTTGGGCGCTACTGCGACAAGAACTCCACGGCCGCGGACGCCAAGATCTACGTGAACGGGGAAGAAGTCGCGACCATGCAAGACGGCTGGAACACCTGCGTCGTCGACCTTCCGCACGTCGGCGGGGGCTGGACCGACTTCGACTTCAGCATCGGCGGGGATGTCGCCTACATGCGCAACCTCCGCTACTCCAAGACCGCGACCATCTGACTCTGAACCCCCGGGATTTTTCCCGGGGGTCTCTTCCTAAGAAAGGGATTCATCATGAAACGCCTGACCGTTCTTTCCGCTCTCGCCGCGCTAAGCCTCCTTGCTTCCTGCGTCGCCCCCTCCCCGGAGGGATCCTCTTCCCGAGAGGAAGGGACGTCCTCCTCGCTCGCCGAGGAATCGACCTCCCTCCCCTCCTATGACCTGACCGGGGTTTCCTTCCCCGGGAAAACCTTCGTCTATGACGGGGAACCCCATTCCCTGAGTATTGAGGGAACCCCGCCGGAAGGGGTCACCGTCACCTACGAGAACAACGGCAAGGTCGACGCCGGCTCCTACGAGGTCGTCGCGCTCTTTTCGGGAGACGCATCCCACGCCCCCATTCCCGCGATGCGGGCGACCTTGACGATATCCAAGGCGACGTACGACCTTTCGGGCGTCTCTTTCGACTCGAAAACCTTTGCCTATGACGGGGAACCCCATTCCCTAAGCATCGAGGGAACCCTGCCGGAAGGGGTGTCCGTCACCTACGAGAACAACCGCCAGGTCGCCGCGGGAACCTACGAGGTCGTCGCACACTTCAAAGGCGACGAGAAGAACCACGAGGCGATTCCCGACAAGATGGCGACTCTGACGATCTCCAAGGCCCCCATCCCCCTCGAGGGCCTGTCCTTCACCGGGGATTCCTTCGTCTATGACGGCACCCCCAAATTCCTCAAGGTCGAGGGCGCCCTCCCCGAAGGCGTGACCGTCACTTATGAGAACAACGGCAAGGTGGACGCTGGCACCTACGAGGTCATCGCGCACTTCGAGGACCGCTCCGGCAATTACCTGCCCGTCGATCCCCTCAAGGCGACCCTCACGATCGCGAAAGCCACCTTCGTCCCCGTTTTCGAGGATCAAACCGTCGATTATGACGGGACCCCGAAGTCCATCGCCCTTTCCAATGCCCTCCCCCGCGGCCTCGAGGTCGTCTACGAGGGGAATGGCCAGTCCTTGCCCGGGACCTATGCCGTCACGGCCTCTTTCCCCGAGAACCCGAATTTCGAGCCGGTTGAGAGCGTTTCCGCGACCATGACGATCCGCTATGGCACCCATGTTTACGCCCGCGACGATTTCGCGAGCAAGGGCGTATCGGTCACCTATGGGAACGATGGGGTCATTACCTATTCCAATCCCACGAGCGGCGCCCTGTCCGGGGAGAACCAGAACTGGGGCGAGTCCGGGGCGTTCTTCTACGAAACCACTTTGGGCTATTCCACGTTCGCCCAATCGGGGTGCCGTTATCTCAAATTCGACGTTCTCTTCGAGGACAGCGTCTCGAGCTTCAACTTGCGCTTCGGCAGCGGGCTCACCGAATTCTACGTCCTCGAGGTTCCTTTTGACGCCCCGCTCCCCAATGGCCGCCAGATCAATTTCTTCGATGCCTCCGGCAAGCGTGTGGACCGCGTGTCGCACAACGTCTATTACACGATGTACATCGAGATCACGGGGGCGAACATGAACGCCTTCTGGACCAACGGTGGATCGAGCGCCTCTCCCGCGATCGCGAAGATCAAGAACGCCGAATGCGTGAAGGACATCCCGACGTCGGTCGCCCCCTACTTCAAAGCGGGCGCCGGCACGGTCGAGATCGCGACGGAAGAAGGCAAGGAGGGGGCCTTCAAGCTCACGAAGACCGACAACTCGGCGGTCGTCAATTTCCTCGGCATCACGCACACCCAGTCTCCGGACGTGAACGAGTTCACCGGCGGCTTCTTCGATAGCGACGACTACCGCTACCTCATCTTCGACTACTACGTCGATTCCTCGAACTCCGCTTGGTACGTCGAGGCCAAGGGGCAAGGATACGCCTCCCCGCTAGGCCGCTATTGCGACAAGAACTCGACCGCCCCCGACGCGAAGATCTACGTCGACGGGGAAGAAGTCGCGACCATGCAAGACGGCTGGAACACCTGCGTCGTCGACTTGCCGCACGTTGGCGGCGGCTGGACCGACTTCGACTTCAGCATCGGCGGGGATGTCGCTTACATCCGCAACCTCCGCTACGCCAAGACTGGGGCCCTTTGATTCCCGCTTGCTTTGGGGGCGTCTCCGAAAAAGGGACGCCCCCTTCCTTTTTCTTATCTAGACCTATATCCTTAATCCGTAACCATGGAACCACGATTCGAAGCCTTTTTCATCCCCCTCGACGAGAAGATCGTCAACGGCAGGGCGCCGACGCGACGCATCGACGAAGCCCGTTGCTACAAAAACGAGAGGTTTTCCTTCCAACTTGCCTACAAGAACGAAATGGAAGAACTTTTCCCTTCCGACCCGGTCGTGGAAATTCTTTCGCCCATCCGCGATTCCCTGACCATCCGCCCCGTGGAGGAGGTCATGGTCACCCTTCCCTTCCGAAAGAGCCACGACGATTTCTATTCCCTTTATGAGCCTGGCGTCGTCGGGGATTTGCTGCTAGAAGAAGGCGCCCCTTTTTCGTTCCGGTACGGGGTCTATCGCAGCATCCTCTTAACCTACGAAGGCAATGGGGAGCCCGGGGACTATCCCGTCGAGGCGATCCTCCGATTCGGCGATGGGAGGGTCGCCGCGAAAGCGAGCTTCCTCCTCCGCGTCTCTCCCCTTTCCTTGCCGCCCCTTTCCCTCCACGTCTCGAACTGGATGCATTATGATGCCCTCGCTTCCTATTACAAGGTCCCCATGTTCTCCCCCGCCTTCATGGATCTCTTCCATGCCTTCCTCGACGAAGCGATCGTTCACGGCGTCGATTCCTTGCTCGTTCCCCTCTTCACCCCTCCCCTTGATACCTATGTCGGGGGAGAGCGACTCACCGCCCAACTCGTGGACGTCAAAGTCGAAAAAGACGGGCATTCCTTCTCGTTTGATCGCCTGTTAACGTTCATGAAGGATGCGAAAGCCCGGGGCATCCGCCTCTTCGAGATGTCGCATCTGTTCACCCAATGGGGCGCGGCACACGCCCCGAAGGTCCTTGACGAAGAAGGCCATCGCCTCTTCGGCTGGGACACCGATTCCCTTGATCCCCGTTATCTTTCCTTCCTTTCCTCCATGCTTTCTTCCTTGACCCTTGCCCTCGAGGAGAACGGCTTCGGGAAAGAAGAGGTCTATTTCCATTTCAGCGACGAGCCGAATGCCGCTTCCAAGGACCGTTACGAGGCCCTGCGCAATGCCTTACTCCCCTCCTTGCGGGGCTACAAGACCATCGATGCCTTGAGCGACCCCGCCTTTTCTTCCCTCGTCGACCTTCCCGTCGTCGCGATGGGAAGCGTCCCAGCGTTCCAAGAAACCGCGGATCGTCCCATCTTCGCCTACCATTGCTGTGCGGAAGAAGACCGCCATCTCCCGAATCGCTTCCTTTCCATGCCCTTGACCCGCTTCCGGGCCTTGGGGGCCACCCTCTATGCCACCGGGGTCAAGGGATATCTCCATTGGGGATACAATTTCTATTCCTCGGGCTTCTCAAAACGCCCGATCGACCCATATCGCGTGAATGACGCGGAGGGCAATTTCCCAAGCGGGGATTCGTTCATCGTCTATCCGGGACCAAACGGTAAGCCCCGTTCCTCCCTCCGCCTCGAGACCCTTTCCCTCGCCCTTTCCGATTACCGGGCCCTTTGCCTCCTCGAATATAGAATCGGGCGCGCGGCGGTCCTTTCCTTCCTTTCCTCCTTCGGCTTTGGGGGCGACTTCTCGTCCTATCCCCGGGAAGAAGGGGCCTTCGATGCGTTTCGGAAGGCCTTGGACGAGAAGGTCGCGTCCCTTTGAAACCCTTTTGTAAATCCTTTCCCAATTCGTTGCAAACCATGGCGGACTAGGCTAATCTTTCCCCCGTCATGAATTCCGAACGCAAAACCCTTCTCACCCTCATCTACACCGCCCTCTTCATCGCCCTTTGCTTCGCGGGCACGTCCATCGCGATCCCCTTTGGGGCGTCCAAAGTCCACCTCGGCAATTTCTTCTGCATCCTCGCCGGCCTTTTATGCGGCCCTCTTGTCGGGGGCATCGCCGGCTCCGTCGGGATGGGCCTAAGCGACTTAATGCTAGGCTACGCCTGGACCACGACCGGCCGCACCTTCGTCCTCAAGTTCCTGATGGGGTTCCTCGTCGGCTGGATCTTCCGCCTCCTCCTCAAGAAAGGGGCCAAGGGCAACGGGCTGCTCTTCGCCTTCTCCGGCATCGCTCTCGCCCTCTTCGCCTATGCCCTCGTCACCTATTTCGTCGCCTATGACGAGAAGGTCTCCCTCGTCCTTGTCATCCTCTCGAGCATCCTTTTGTTCCTCGCCTTGCTCACGCTTGTCTTCTCCTTCAAGATGAACGCGGTCAACAAGTGCCTTTCCTTCTCCCTCGTCATCGCCTTAAGCGTCAACGTCATCGGGGAATTCTTCCTCCGTTTCTTCATCAACCTCATCGTCGGGATGGACGCTTCCAAGGCCTTGTTCACGAGTTATGCCAAGCTTCCCGCGGCCTTGCTCACCTCGATCGTCACGATCCTCGGCATCGCCCTTTTGTTCTATCCCGTCTATTACGCGACCCATAAGGTCAATGGCCTTGATGACCTCGCCCCTTACCTGTTGAAGAAGGAAGAGGATAAGGAATAACGGGGTGCGTTCCCCGTTATTTTTATGGAAAAGGGTTCGATATCGTTCCTTTCTGAACCTTGCCTGGATCAACGTTTTGAAAGCAATCCAGGGCAAGGTTTGCCTTCATATATATAATGAATATATAATGAGCCTATCTAAAGGAGGGGTTTATGAATAAAAAGCTGCTTGGCGTTTTGCTTTCCTTCTTTGTTCTTTCAAGTTGTGGGCCGTCCCAAAGCAACGGGACTCTCGAGAATGATCCCGACATCGTCACCGTGAAGAGCATAGAACCAGAAACATATGGTAATCCTGTTTTTTTCGCGAAAAAAGCGAAAGGAGTTTTTGGCGAAGACAACGAAGAAGAAACTCCAAAAACTTTGGTGTGGAATTTTGTGGCGGACATTAATGTTGATTATGGGGATGAGGCTGATGAATACGAAAATTATTCTTATGTAACATTTACCGTTGAGCTTGATAATCCCGAAGGCTATGGAATCGATGCACTACGCTTTTGGTCTGACGATAAGAGTGCTCTCATACTCGTAGATGGGGTGTGGAGAAAAATCGCATATGAGGCCGACGGAACCCGTGTCATCAATTGGTCCAGCGAGAACCCCTATGAAAAAACATTTGATATCATGCTGTGCGGTGATGCTGACATCAACACCATCTCCGTCGTCGACATTCGTCTCGCAGGACACGCGAAATTCCAAAGCAAGGAGCACGAAGTAAAGCATTTAGGCCATAATAAACTATTGGTTTATCGAGTGCCTTTCACCGAACAACCCTTCATGCGGACGAATACCGCTGAGTATTACATGGAGTTCTTTAAAACGAAGAATTACATACAAAATGTTGAAGTTAACGGGGCTGGTTCACGAATCGAGAATGGCTTTATCGTTGCTACCGAAAATGGGATGTTAACCGGGAGTTACGATTATGTTTTTGAAGACGGGACTGTTTTCCATTCGGTATTCGAAAGAGAGGTTCAACTTTTGGATCTTCGCTTTCTTGACGATGGTTCCGGGAAGATAGTGGACGGTAACTGGATACGCTTAGAATTTTTTGGGGGGACCGATAGTGGTTGGAACATTCCCAATCTTTGGGCATATATGTTTGAGGAAAAAGATATGGGCGACGGCTGGATTGAGCGAATCTCAATGGATTATTTTTCCATGCATTTCCATTGCGTAGATCACCGAACCGGAAAAGATACTTTTGTTTTTACATACCAACTTGGATCTGAATCTGACGCTTTTGACGGTACTTTTGATTCCGATTTTAATGAAACCTCTTTGGAAGAGTGGATTGATAATCGGGAGAAGAACGGGGATCTCGTTTACGTGAATTATGTAGGAAGTAGTTACACTTTCGATCGAGTCAATAACTCTCTTGTCTTGATGAATTAGGTGTTATTGCAGGCTGTTCCCCAACCAGACGCTCTAACCAATTCGATTTTGGCTAAATTGAGAAGCCCCTCTTTGCGTTTCGCTTCGACGGGAAGCTAGATAGGGTGACACTTCGATAAACAGGATTTGAGGGTTTTGGTTCGCGATTGTTTTGGTCGCGGTGTTTTTGGATGGACGCTGGCGCTTTTTCAAGATTTTGGCGGGTCATTTTGTAAGAATTCCTTCAAGTTTGGCAAATGCAATGGGAAAACAGCCAAAGCAATTAGAATCGGCCGTGAAGTGACAAACTGAACGCAAGTCCAGCCATTGACGGAAAAACGCCGCAC
>JAEDJP010000070.1 GCA_016296285.1 Bacilli bacterium | reverse complement strand
CCGATCAACTACATGCTGTCCAAGGAAATCGTCAAGAGCCGCCTCGAAGCCGGAATCTCCTTCACGGAATTCTCCTACCAAATCCTCCAATCCATCGATTTCTATCACCTGCACAAGAACAAAGGCGTGTCCATCCAGCTTGGCGGCAACGACCAATGGGGCAACCTCACGAGCGGCCTCGAGCTCATCCGCAAGATCGAGGGCGATGACGCGAACGTCGAGGTCCTCACGAGCCGCCTCATCCTTCGCAGCGACGGCAAGAAATTCGGCAAATCCGAGAAAGGCGCCCTCTTCCTCGACCCGAAGCTCACCTCGCCCTACGCGATGTACCAGTATTTCATGAACGTGACCGATGAGGACGCGATCCGCTTCCTCAAGGTGTTCTCCTTCCTCTCGAAAGAGGAGATCGAGGACGTGGCCCGCGAGCACTTCGCCGCCCCGGGCGCCCGCATCGGGCAAAAGAAAGTCGCCTACGAGATCACGAAGGACATCTTCGGGGAAGCCGGGGCGAAAGAAGCCATCTCCATGAGCGAAGCCCTCTTCTCCGGGAACGTCGCGACCTTGAGCGAGCCCGAGATCGAGACCCTCTTCGGCGACATGAAGAAACCCCTTCAAGGGGAGATGATGCTCGAAGACCTCCTGATCGCCCTCGGGGCCGCCTCCTCCAAGCGGGAAGCCCGCACCTTCGCGGAAGGGAACGGCGTCCTCGTCAACGGGACAAAGGCGACCGACCCGAAAGAAATGTTCTCCGCGGAAAAGGCCCTCTATGGCAAATACCTGATCGTCAGGCGCGGAAAGAAGAATTACTATCTCGGTCAATTCTAAAGCCCTTCGGGGCTTTTTTTCTTCGGTTGTTTCGCTCTTTTCGTTCTACTCGCTCAATCCCTTCCTCGATGGATAAAACGTCAATGGTAAGGATACGCGGAGACAGGAGGCAAAACTTTTCCTTACAAATCAAAGGGCAGCGTTTCAAAGAATTGGCGTTTTTGGCCTCGATTCGAAGGAAATTGCCGAAAAATATTGATGACAAGAACTTACTATTTCCTTATGATAGTGGCATATGGCATCCTACATTATCGACGTCGTGGAAAGCTCGCCAAACGTTTCGAGTTTAATCCAGGACGCGTTGCGGGGCACCCGTTTCATGGTTCGCTCGTTCGTGAAGGCTTCCCCCTTCCTTTCGATGTTCGCGGTCAATCCCCCGGACCTCGCGATCCTCGACCTCCGCATCTTCGACGACTACGGGCTCAACGTCCTCAAGAAGATTCGCTCAAGCGACGGGGACAAGCGCGATACCCGCGTCATCCTCATCGGTCTTAATTCCAGCGTCGAGGAACGTTGCGCCGTCTTCCTCAATGGCGGCGACGGATTCCTCGCCTATCCCTTCGATCCCCGCGAGCTTTACGCGATGGTCTCGGCCAACATGCGCCGCGTCCAGAAGCGCAAGGAAATCGTGCGCTGGGGTCCCTTCATCCTCGACAAGATCGAGCGCGAGGCGAGGAAGAACAACGTCCTCCTCAACCTCACGAACTGCGAATTCCTCATTTACCAAACGCTCATGGAAGCCCAAGGATCGACCGTCACCCGCGAGCAGCTCTACCGCTCGTTCGGGGATCCGCGTAAACCCTTCGACCCACGTTCCAAGGCCTTGGACATGCACATCAAATCCCTCCGCGAGAAACTCGGGGAGGATGGCAAATACGTCGAATCGATTTATGGAGGGGGCTATCGACTCGCTGAATAATGGACATCCACTACATGACGAATAAGGACATCGTTCCTTTCTTGCCGCTTTTGAATTCGTTTCTCAAGACGAAACGGATGAACCCGACGAATCTCCAGGGATTCTCCTCTTTCGCCCTCGCGGATGGGAAGATTTGTCTCGGGGCCGTCGAATCCGCCACGCCTTCTGGCTTCCTGCTCGCCGAAAAGGACCGCGATTCCCTCGTGGTGCTCGCGATCTACGTCGACGAGGCAAAACGCAAGAAGGGCATCGCGAGCGCTCTTTTCCACAGCGCCGTCGACGCCGCTGAGAGGAACGGCCTCAAGACGATTCGCCTTTCCGCGAAGAATTCCGACCGCGACGCGAGGCGTTTCATCGAAGGCCTTGGGGCGATGCCGGAACGCATCGAGTATTCCTTCCTCCTTTGAACGCAATAGGAAAGAAGAAGTCCTGCCAAGCGCGGGACTTTTCTTTTGCCACAAAAAAAGCCCTCGCGAAGAGGGCTTTCTTCCCGCGGGCATTAGAGCTTGCGGTTGTAGTATTCGATGATCTGGGATTCCTGGATCTCGCTCGGAAGCTCGTTGCGTTCGGGCTTGCGGGTGAAGACGCCGGAGATCTTGTCGGTGTCGACGGTGACGAAGGGGGCAGCGGTGATCTTGGCATCGATGCATTCCTTGACGACCTTGAGGGGGGAGTCACCCTTGAAGGAGATGACGTCGCCGACCTTGCAGAGGTAGGAAGCGATGTCGACTTTCTTGCCGTTGACGAGGACGTGGCCGTGGTTGACGAGCTGACGGGCAGCGGCGCGGGTGCGGGCGAAGCCCATGCGGTAGACGAGGTTGTCGAGGCGGGATTCGAGGATGCGGAAGAACGCGAGGCCGGTGACGGTTTCCTTGTCGGCCTTGGCAAGGACGAACAAGCGGCGGAATTGACGCTCGTTGACGCCGTAGAGGGTGCGAAGCTTCTGCTTCTCGAGGAGCTGCTGGCCGTATTCGGACGGCTTGCGCTTGCGATCTTGGCCGTGCTGACCCGGACCATAGGCTCTCTTCTTCAATTCGTCGCCGGTCTCGAGAGTGGAGAAACCAAGGTGACGGCTCTTTTTCCAAGAGCTTCCAGTGTATCTAGACATGTTTCATGTCTCCTTTCTCGCGCAAAGAGAGGAGTGCCTCTTCCATTTCCCGGGTGTCCTTGTTCCGTTCGGGCGAGTAGCTTGGCCTTACTTGTTTTTGGGAAGGACGTCAGACGGAAGCGTAGCGGCATGCTGCTTCATTACGCAAGCGTGATTATACGCGCGGGAGGAACGATTTCGCAAGCCTTATTTGAAAGCCGAGGGGCCAAAGATTCTCTTCCATTCCATCTTGCGGCCATGGAAAGGGTCAAATTCGCATACACGTCCCCCTTCTTTTTCGGGATTCGTGTTTCCAAAACCACGTTCAGCATTTTTTCAACTCGCGCTCACGCTAGTGCGCGCAGGAGTGTTAGAATACAATCGATATGAATACCATGCTGAATATCTTGCTCGAAACCCAGACGACCTTGATCATCGTCTTCTCCGCTCTCGGGGCCGCGCTCGTCGTCGGCATCGCCCTCCTTTTGAACTTCACCGTCTTCGCTCACATGCGCGCCAAGAAGCAGGTGCGCGAGCTCGAGAAACGGTTCCAGCATCTCCATGGCCTGCTCGTCGGCCAAGACGCGCAGAACCTCAAGCGCATCGAGAACATCTCTCTCACGAACCTCGTCTACGTGAGCATCCACCAGAATTTCAAGAAGCGCTCCGACCAAATCCGCCATTCCTATGACACCACCGCCCAAGGCGAGATCAATCACCTCAAAGACCTCCTCGGCGAGCATGATTTCCAAGCCCTCAAGGCGGAAATTCCCCATGCCCGCGAGATCATCAAGCGTTATGACGCCGAGGTGAATGCCTTCGATAGCGACCTCCACAACGTCTTGCTCCCCGAGGAAGAATGCCGCCAAGCTTCCCTCTCGATGAAGGAGAACCTCCGCAAGATCAAGCAGGATTTCTACGTGAAGCAAGCCGACCTCGCCCTCGTTTCCCGTTCCTTTGACCGCGCTTTCTCGCTTCTCGAAGACAATTTCAAATCCTTCGAGAAGATGCTTGAATGCGCGAATTACGACGAGGCCAAAGCCCTCTTGCCCAAAATCGGCCAAGTCATCGGGGCTCTCTCGAAAATCCTCCGCGACATGCCGAACCTTTGCGTCACGATCCAAAGCGTCATCCCCGATAAGCTTGCCTCCTTGAGCGACCGCTACGAGGAACTCCAAAAAGCCGGATACCCCTTGCACCATCTCCTTAGCCAATCGAACATCCAGGAGATGCGCGACGAGCTCGACGAAGTCACGAAGCAAGTCCAAAGCTTCGATTTGACGGGCGTTCAGCAGCATCTCGACGGCATCATCGCCCGCATCGACGACTACATCGCCGCCTTCGAGCGCGAGAAAGAAGCCCGCGTCGCTTTCGAAAGCGAGGTCGAGGGCATCTACGCCGAGGATTCCAAGGTTGAAAACCGTTACATTCGCCTTTGCAACGCCCTTCCCGAGGTGCGTTCCATCTACGTGATCCCGAGTTCCGAGCAGGAAAAGATCGACGCCATCAAGGCCCAGATCAATCGCAGCGGCGCCACGAAACGCTCCCTCGATACTCTCATGCATTCCGGCTCCCACCAGCCTTACACGATCCTCGTCGATCGCATGCACGCCTTGCGCGACGAATCGAACCAGGCGTTCCAAGCGATCGAGGATTTCAACCGGTACCTCCTTTCCCTCAAGTCCGACAGCGAGGAAGCCGCCCGCGCCATCTACATCTATGACGAAAGGCTTCGCATCGCCGAATACCGCGTCCGCGTCATCAATTTGCCTTGCATCACGGAAAAATACGCCCAAGCCTTCGACGACCTTTTCGGCGTGATCGATCAAATCCACGCCCGCCTCGTCACCCCGATCGACGTCCTCGCGGTCAACGAATACGTGAATCGCCTCAAAGGGGAGGGCGATGCCCTCTGCAACGCGGTCGATCACGACATCAGCGCCATGTACAAAGCCAACGCGGCCATTCTTTACGCCAATCGCAAGCGCGTGAAGGATCCCACCCTCGGCATCGCCTGCGACCAAGCCTATTCCACCTATCTTTCCGGGGATTTCTCGGGAGCCTATGACGTCGCCAAGCAAGCCGTGCTCGCCGCGCAAGAACAGCAGTGATGACCCATTATTTCGACAATGCCGCGACAACGCGTCCTTTGAAGGAAGCCCTTGATGCCTACGAGGAGGTTTGCCTTTCCCATTTCGGAAACCCATCCTCCCGCCACAAGACCGGCTTTGACGCTTCCGATATCCTGGAGGAGTCCCGCCGCGCCATCCTCGCTTCCCTCGGCGTAAGCAAAACCCACGATCTCGTCTTCCTTTCCGGGGCGACCGAAGCGAACAACCTCGCGCTCAAAGGCGCGGCTTTTTGCTATCAAAACCGCGGAAAGAAGATCCTCTATTCCCCGATCGAGCACCCTTCCGTCCTCGCGCCCATCGCGCAGCTTTCCGAGCGTTTTGGGTTCGAGGCGATTCCCCTTAAAGTCGACGAGAAGGGGCTCGTTTCCCTCGAAGATCTCGAGGCCAAGATGGACAAGGACGTCATCCTCGTCTCTGTGATGGGAGTGAACAACGAAACCGGGACGATCGAGCCGATTTCCAGAATCGCCCGCATCGTCCATCGCTTCCCGAAGGCTTTCTTCCATAGCGATCTGACCCAAGCCATCGGCAAGGTCCCCATGCCCTTTCAGGACATCGACCTATTCTCCTTCTCCGCTCACAAATTCGGGGGAATGAAGGGGAACGGGGCCCTGCTTTACAAGAAAACGATGCGCTTCCTCCCCCTGCTTTCCGGAGGGGAACAAGAAAAAGGCTTGAGGGCGGGCACCGTCGATGTCGCGGGCGCCAAGGCGATGGCCGTGGCTCTCGCCGAGGTCGAGAAAAGCAAGGCAAGCAATCTCGAGCGCATGAAGATCTTGCGGGAATCCTTCGTCAAAAAACTGCTTGCCATCGATGAAATCGTCCTCAATTCGCCTGATGAGAGTTCCCCTTACGTCATCGATTTCTCCTTGTCATCCCACAAGGCGAGCGTCGTGGTCGAAGCCCTCTCGAGCCGCGGCTATGACGTCTCGAGCGTCTCCGCTTGCTCCTCGAAAGGGGAGCCTTCAAGCTACGTGCTCCTCGCCATGGGGAAAGATCCCCGCCTCGCCGCCAACCCGATCCGCGTTTCCTTCCTCCCCTCGACGAAAGAGGAAGAACTCGACGGCTTCATCGACGCCTTGAAACACATCCTTCAGGAGGTACGCCCCTTATGAATTACGACTCCCTCATCATCCATTACGGCGAACTCTCGACGAAAGGGGCGAACCGCTCCTCCTTCATCGAGCGCCTCACCCATAACGTCCGCGTGGCTTTGCGGCCTTTTGCCACGGCTTCTGTCAAGGGAACGCACGATTACATCGGCGTTTCCATCGGGCAAGAGGATCCCCAAGCCCTCATTGCCCGCCTTCAAGAAGTCTCTGGCATCCAAAAGATTTCCCTCGTCGCGAAAGCCAACCGGGACCTCGAGGACGTGAAGAAAGTTGCCCTCGAGTTGCTTCTAGGAGAAAAGGGATCAACCTTCAAGATCGACGTCAAGCGCGTCGACAAGACCTTCCCCCTCGATTCCTATGCTGCCACGTGCGAAGTCGCCGATTACCTCCTCGACCATTCCTCCTGGACGGTCGACCTCCACGACTTCGACATCCTTTTGCGCATCACGATTCGCGAAAGCGGGTGCTACCTTTCCTGCCACGAATTCCCGGGCCTCGGGGGTTACCCTCTCGGGATGAACGGCAAGGTCGGGCTCCTTTTAAGCGGGGGCATCGATTCCCCCGTCGCGGCGTACAAGCTGCTCCGTCGCGGCATCAAGATCGAGGGCATCCATTTCGCCTCGCCCCCCTATACCTCGAGCAGGGTCCTCGACAAGCTCGTCGACATCCTCGGCGCCTTGACCGATTACCAACCGGCCTTCCAACTCAATGTCGTTCCCTTCACGAAACTCCAGGAAGCGATTTACGAGCACGTCCCCGAGCCTTATTGCATCACGATCATGCGCCGCATGATGCTGCGCATCG
>JAEDJP010000069.1 GCA_016296285.1 Bacilli bacterium | reverse complement strand
GATCTCGGTGATGACGAAGTCGGCGCCGCTATGCTGTGCGGCAGAGAGCAGGCGGAGGCGGATTTCGTCCGTGACGTGGGGGATGACTTGGACGGTCGCGCCGAGATAATCGCCATGACGTTCCTTCTTGAGGACGCTGTTGTAGATCTTGCCGGAAGTGACGGAAGAATCCTTGGTGAAATTCTCGTCAAGCCAGCGTTCGTAATGGCCGATGTCGAGGTCGGTTTCGGCCCCGTCGTCCGTCACGTAGACTTCGCCGTGCTGATAAGGCGACATCGTGCCCGGATCCACGTTGAGATACGGGTCGAATTTTTGCATGAAGACTTTGTAGCCGCGGCGCTTGAGAAGCATGCCGAGGCTCGACGCGCTGATTCCTTTCCCAAGCGAGGAGACGACCCCGCCCGTGACAAAGATGAATTTGGTATCCATAGTTCCCTCCAAAGAAAACAACGCCCTTTATTCTAGGGGAACCTAGGATAAAAGGCGATACGTTTTCGAACGATTTTTCGATTTGGCCTTACTCTTCCACCCACTCGGATTTTTCGATGACGACGGGGGTGAGGGGCTTATCGAAGCGGTCTTTTTTCGAGGAGGCGATTTTGTCGACGACGTCCATTCCCTCGACGACTTCGCCAAAAGCGGCGTATTGTCCATCGAGCCAAGGATCGTTCGCGTCGCAGATGAAGAATTGGCTTCCGGCGGAATCGGGATGGCCGGAACGGGCCATGGAAATCGTGCCGCGCGTATGCTTCCTCATGTTCTTGACCCCGTTGGCGAGGAATTCCCCTTTGATGTGGTAACCAGGTCCCCCGGTTCCGGTGCCAAGCGGGCAGCCGCCTTGGATCATGAACCCCTTGATGATGCGGTGGAAGGTGAGACCATTATAGAAGCCTTCCTTCACGAGCTTCTCGAAATTCTCGGAGCTGATGGGGGCGCTTTCGTGGTCCGTCTTGATTTTGATTTGGCCGAAGCCTTTGATGGTGAGAACGATCATGTTGTTTGTCCTTTTCTTGTCGGGAGTAGTATACCCTTTTCATTCTTCGTAGTCATAAACGAGGTTGCCAGCGGCGAAGCTTACCGTGGCTTTCGCGCCAACCTTGATTGGAAGGGATGGGGCGATATGGCCGAGATCGACGTCGAGGAGGATGGGGACGCCCATGGGGCCGAGGATGTCGAGGACGGCGTTCCTCTTGTTGACCCCGAACATCTCCGCGTCCCGGCACAAGGGCCTCCCGATGAGGAACATGTTCGCGTTGTCGAACCAGCCCGCTTCCTTGAGCTGGAAAAGACCGCGCCGGATGCCAAGGGGCGAGAGATCGCAGGCCTCGAGGAACCAAATCGTTCCTTCGGGATGGTTCTCGTTCCATTTCTTGACGGCATCGAACTTGGTGCCGCATAGACCAAGCAGGCAATCGAGGCAGCCGCCGAGGAGGGTCCCGGAGACCGGTTCTTCATACCCATGGGCTTCGATGATTTTCTCTTGGGTCAGGCGATAACGCCATAAAGGGTGGTCGGGATTTGAACGCGTTTTCGTGAATTTCGGGTACCCTTCCGCGTGCTTTTCGCCGCGCAGCAAGGCCAAGGCGTCTTTTTCCGGGCCTCGGAAGGGACGGGCGTAGAACTGCGGACCGCAAGGACCGTAGATGGAGATGGTGTCCGCGAGGGTCGCGAGGGGAAAGCAAAGGTTCGTGTTGTCCGAGAAGCCCATGAACCATTTCGGGGGCAAGGAAGCAATCTCGGAGAAATCAAGATAGGGCAGGATCTCGCACATCGTTTCCCCACCGCCAACGCTTAAAACAAGGGGGGCATCCCCTCGAAAAGCGTCCATGATCTCCTTGGCGCGGGCTTCGGGGGAAGCGCTCGCGGCAACCCCTTCTTCAAGGTGCACGCAAGGGCCTTCCAAAACGCGGAAGCCTTCCTTTTCGAGGTTCTTCTTGCTCGCGAGATAACGGGTCAGGTACGGTTCGATCGTGACCCCGAAACTCGGGGCGACCATGAGAATCGCATCATGGTCCTTCAAAAACGGCGGTTGTCTCATTCGCCTTTCCCCCAAGTTGCCTTGCCCCAATGCTCGAAATCCCATTCCTCGTGGTATTCGTTGCATTCGTAATCGATGTAATAAAGGGACCCTTCGGAAAAGACGAAATTGGTCGGGTAATAATCGATGTTCAGGCCTTCGGCATAAAGGCGAGGAAGCCACGATTCGAGCTGGGCGCGGGCGTTCGAAACGTCTTTGCCTTCTTGGATGTCTTTCTGGATATCCTGCCCCTCGATGAATTCTTTGACGATCCGTTCCTTCTTTTGGTCAACTTCGATGAGAGCGGGCATGGGAATACCTGCGCCCATGAGGCGCGCGTAATCGCGACGCTCGCTCTCGAGTTTGTCCCCGAAGGTGTAATAATCGCAAGGGTCATGATGGATACATTTGACGACGACTTTCTTGCCGTTTCGTTCCGCGAGGAAGGAATGCCCGCCTTTGCCTTTCCCCAAAAAGGAGAGGATACGGTAGGTGTTTTCGTTGACTTTCATCGTCGTGGGGAGGACATCGTCAAGGGTCAATTCCTGAACGATTGGGGTCGCGCCATTGACCGCGGCAAGGCAGAGCGAATAACCCCGCGGGGCGGGCAAGACAGAGAAGGATAAGGTCGCGTCTTCCCCTTTGTATATGAAGTGTTCCTGATCCGCAAACGAGGAGAAATCGACCGAGGCGAGAGGCTTGGACAATCCGACGCCAACCGCTTTCAAATAGCTTTCTTTCTCCGTCCAAAGACGAAAGAAAGCGTTCTTCTTCTCTTCGCCTTCTTTTTCTTGAAGGAAAGCTTGCTCGGCAGACGTGAACACTTTCGGGAAAATCGCTTCCTCGATGACGCGATGGGCTTCGATGTCGACGCCGAGGTCCATGGAATCGTAAGCTAGGGCGACGTAGCAGCCCGAATGGGACAAATTGAAATACAGGGGGTTCCCTTCGAAATAGGCTTTGCCATGTTCGTTATAGACGAGAGGGGCTTCGATTCCTTCCTTTTTCCTTAGGTAGGAAAGGAGAAGCCCGGCACCGAGAGCCAGGCGTTTGTCTTCGTCTTTAGCATAGCGGTCCGCCCGTTTTTGTCGGTAGGGATCGATGCGGGAATACGCTTTTTTGAAAAGAGAGTCGTTCTCAAGAGGCGTGACGCGGAACAGGAGTATTCGAGGGGGCATGGGATGATTCTACCATAACGCCGAAGAAAAAGGGGCGGGACTTATGCCACGCCCCGAAAACTACTTCGTCTGCAGGATCTCTTTGACGGCTTCGATGACTTTCTTGATTTCGATCGGTTTCGTGATGAAGCCGCTCATGCCGGCATCCATCGCCGCTTTCTTGTCGTCGTCGAAGGCGTTCGCGGTCATCGCGATGATGGGAACCGTGGAGAGGGGATTGTCGTCAAGCGCGCGGATGCGTCTGCTTGCCTCGTAGCCATCCATGATCGGCATTTGGATGTCCATGAGAATCAAATCGATATCGCCTTCTTTCGAGGAGGAAACGATGCGGACGGCCTCTTCGCCGTTCTCCGCGACTTGGAAGAGGAACCCGTAATCCCCGAGGATGGCGAGGGCGATCTCGCGGTTGAGCTCGTTGTCCTCGACGAGCAAAACCTTCTTGCCGCGGAACATGACGAGGTCCTCGGACACCTCTTTTTTCGGCGCGACGGAAGAGGCGCCGTAGGAAGCGCGCAGCAAATGCTCGAGATCGGAGAAGAAAAGGGGTTTGGGGAGGACGAAGGTCGCGCCCGCGGAACGGGCTTTCTCCTCGAGGTTCTCCGGTTCATAGGAGCCGATGCCGAGAACCTCGGGGCCATAGGACGAGATCTCCTTAAGAAGGGCGAGGGAATCTTCCCCATCGAGTTCCGAATCAAGAAGGACGATCGCGTAAGGCCTGCCATCGTTTTTGGCGGTCTCGAGCTTCATCAGGCCATCTTTCCCGGAGAGGGCCCAAGAGGCTTCTAGTCCAAGGCGCGAAAGCATTTTGGAGGAGGCGTGGCAAGATTCTTCGCGGTTATGGATGGAAAGGGCTCGCTTGCCGGCGAGGAAAGGCAAGGCTTCTTCGGCTTTGGGATCGTCGATGACCTCGAAAGGCAACATCACGAGGAATTCCGTGCCGACGCCCTTCTCGGTTTTGACGGAAATCGTGCCTCCCATGAGCTCGACGATGTTCTTCGCGATGGACATGCCAAGGCCCGTTCCCTGCGTCTTCGAAACGGTCGAGGTGCGTTCCCTCTCAAAGGGCTCAAAGATGTGAGCGGCGAATTCCTGCGTCATGCCGATGCCGTTGTCCCGCACGACGATCTCAAAGAGGGACTTGCGTTCTTTCTCAAGTGGGGATTCGTTCATCGCGAGGGTCACGGTGCCGCCCGATGGGGTGAACTTGATCGCGTTGGAAAGCAGGTTCAGCAAAAGCTGGTTGAGGCGGATCTTGTCGCAGAAGACGGTTTCGTGGAGAATCTCCGTCGTGTCGACGTGGAAATGGAGGTTCTTCGCGATGGCTTGGTGGCCGACGAGGTCGCTTAGCTCATGGAGGGTGTTCGGCAAGTGGACTTCGGCATTCTCGAGCTTGATTTTCCCGGATTCGATGCGGGACATATCGAGAACGTCGTTGATCAAGGCGAGGAGGTTGCTGCTCGAATTCTGGATCTTGCTGAGGTAATCCTGCACCTTCGCGGGGTCATCGAGGGAAGATTCCGCGAGGTTCGAGAAGCCGACGATCGCATTCATCGGCGTGCGGATATCGTGGGAGATGTTCGAAAGGAAGGCTGTCTTGGCCCGCGAGGCACTTTCGGCGGCGACGACGGCCTCTTCCAAGGTCTGGCTCACTTGCTTGTCGTGGGTGCGATCGCTTAAGACGAGGATAAGTTTGTCCATCCCTTGGACGTCTTGGCGGAAGGCGCTGACGTGGAACCACAAAGCATCCCCGGTCTTCGCGTGGACGAATTCCTGATCCCATTCCTTGCTCGCGTCTTTCTCAAGGCCGCTGATTTCTGTCTCGAACTTGTCTTTGTCTTTTGCTCCATCCAAAACGCTGCGGACGTCTTTGCGGATCACATCCTCGGAAATGCCGCACAAGCGCTCGACGTTCGGAGACACGTAATTGATTTCGCCCGTCTCGTGATCGACCATGAAGAAAATGTCGTCAACTGAAATGGAAAGCTTCGCAAAAAGCTCTTCTCGATATTGAAGTTCGAGATCTTTCTTCTTCAATTTGCGGCGACTTTGATAATAGAAGTAGCCGATGAAGAACAAGGCAATTGCAACCGTAAGGGCCGAAACCAAGGCGATGGTCATGCTCTGCAGGTTGTTCATCGCGGCGTTGACGATCGATACGGGAACGATTCCGACGACGAGCCAATCTTCGAACCCGACCGGCATGTGGACAAAGTAGTATTTCTCCCCGCCGGCGGCAAAGGTAAAGGCCCCGTTTTGTTTGGAACGGAAATTCCCTTCGATTTCCGTGATTTCCTCGTGATTGAGATCGGAGTATTTCCGCAGCATCGCGTTGATGTTGTAGACCCTCCGTTGCTCATCGGGAACGCTATCAAGAATGACGCGACCGTCCTCGTGGATGACGAAGCTTGCCGCGGTGTTTTCGAACGAGGCGATCTGAAGGGAAGAGACGAGTGCCTTGTTGCTGAAATTGATCGCGATGGCCTCGTAGTCGAATCCGCGGAAGGTAGAGGGGGTCGCGGGGACCGCGAACATCAACGTCTGCTCATCGCGCACCATGGGGGTGGGGGTGGTCGCGACGATGTCCTCGCGATTCACAAGCAGGCGCAGCAGCGTATCGCCGAGATCAAGACGGCCTTCTTGGCCCTCGAGGGAATAGTAACCCCCATCATGGGAAACGAAGTAAAAACCCGTATATGGGGTCGCTTGTTTCGCGGTCTCGAGGAAGGAAAGGACCTTCGCTTCCTCATTCACTTCTTCCAAATATTTGGTCCAGGCATGCATCGCGTTCCAGTTGCGGCGCACGGTGCTCGACAAGGATTCATTGGACTGCCGATAGATCTCGTTGAGGTGAGAGACGGATTCGTCGTATACGACCTTGTTCACGGTGGCGACGTAAGCGACGCCAGCCCCGGCGGAACCGGCGAGCAGGAAAGTAATGGCAAGGCCAAACGCTAGCCTTCTCAACCATTTTTTCGAGGTCGCCTGGGTCCGTTTCATTTTTTATTTCGTTTCGATCGTGAGGTATTCGGTTGGGCTCGCGAAGGAATCCCCGTTTCCAAAGCACGACTGCAGGAAGCCAATGCAAGCGGCCTGGTTCTTCGCGAGGATGGACATCTTTTCTCCCAAATCCGTTGGCATCGGGATGTTGCAAAAGGGTTCCGTCTCGATGAAGGAAGTATCCCCGCATAGAAATACCGAATAGATTTTATCGGACTCAATGGGAGCCCCGTCAACACGTAATCCTTTCAATGCAAAGCGATTCTCGTTCGTCTCGAGGATCGAGAGTTCCATGCCGCTTGTAACGGGGATGAGCGTTCGATGACGAATCGGGTTGCGG
Source organism: Bacilli bacterium (assembly GCA_016296285.1). Lineage (GTDB taxonomy): Bacteria > Bacillota_I > Bacilli_A > RFN20 > CAG-826 > Alloenteromonas. Next base: position 367 of record JAEDJP010000069.1, on the reverse strand, counting down.
CCATCGGGCAACGCGTTCACGAGCCATTCCATGAGGCGCGTGATCTCCGCCCCCGTCAAGTTCGCCTCGCGGAAAACAACGCGATACGGGAGGAGATAGCCGACTTCGGTCGGGGTGTAGTCCCCCTCGAAGATCGGGGCGGCCATGAAAGGGGCATACCCGATGCCGATGTCCTTCCCGGCTTTCGCGGTCAAAGTGTTCAGCATGCTCGATTTCGCCGCGACTCCACGGGACCCCAAAGACAAGGAATAATCCTTATCCTGATGGAAAAGGACCTCTTCCTTCACTTTCCAGCTATGGTCGATGAGGAGATCGTTGAACGCCTGATAAGCGGAGGTTGCGTCGAGTTCTCCACGGATCATCTTTT
>JAEDJP010000003.1 GCA_016296285.1 Bacilli bacterium | reverse complement strand
CAACATGCCAGGCAACTCGTTCTTCGCGATATCAAAAATCGTTGCTTTTCGCTTACGCTGAGTCCTGCGATTTCCCAGAAAATGCAGGATTTTTCAGCGCTTCTCGAAAGATTCTCGGAACGTGTCAACGGATTCATGTCGAACGCCGGATTCTTGGAAGCTTTCCGGAAGGATGCATTCCTCCCCCTTCTGAAGGCTTCGACCGTTCTCGAGGGAAAAGTCATACCCGAACTTAACCTGAAAGCCATGCTAACGGGCATGTACCGCGAAAATAACCCCGATCACACCGCCATTCTCGGGCATCTCGCCTTTTTGGATTCACTCCTCGACGGCGAAACCCCTTCGTTTGGCGAAGATTTGTTCGCCTCGATTTTGGGTGGTCTCAACGGGAATGCCGAACTCGTTTCCTTTTATCGCGAGACGAACAGCAGGTCCCGCTTCATGATGAACACCGCGAGCGACATCATCGAAGAGTGCCCTTGGGATTTGATCGAAGGCAAAATGAGCGATCTTTTCTCTTCGATTGACCACGAGAATATTCCCGTCATCGCGAAGGCTTTCCTTATCGCCTATTTCGTTTCTTATATCAAGCCTTTCGCGGCCCATAACGATCTAATCGCGGCCCTTGCCGCCAAAGCCTATCTTTCCGGCGAAGGATACGGAAAGGCTGTCGCTTTCCTTCCCTTGGAAAACTTGATGAAGAAAAGCGACAAGAAAAAGGATATTTGCGATTCCGTGCAGCTTTTCAGCGACATCACGTATTTCGTTTGCTACGGCATGGAGCAAATGACCTTGGCTTTGTCTTCCCTTCTCGACGCGGCGACAAGGACGGTTCGCATCGTCTTGGACGAGGAGAAGAATCGCCTGACGCCTTCGGATATTGCCCCAACGCTAACGAGAACGGATCCGATTCCCGAGCCAGAGCCGATCAAGGCCGCTGAACCGGCGGAAGAAACGCCGCCTCCTCAAATCTCGCCGGAACTTTCGCAGGAAAAAGTGCCGACGACCCCGCAAGAACAAAGCGTGCCGACCCTCTCGACGTTGCCCATCGAAACCGCTGGGCAACTCGCCTTGAATCCGCCAAAGAACCCTCTCTCGGACAAGGAAATTCGAGAGACCGCGCGATATATCCTCGAAACCAACCCGAATATCCGCAAGCCGCAAGCTCTGTTCTTCGCTTCCCACTGCACGGTCGGTTCGTACTACACGATTCAGGATTACAAGAAGCACGCCCGTTGCGTCTATGAAACGGCCAGGACCAGCATGGACAACCTCGCCAAGGAAGGCTTCTACCGCAAACTCAAATTCAAGAACAAATTCGTATACACCCCAATCAAACAAGGAGAACAAGCATGATCGTACTCGCTGACAGCATGGGCTGGCTTACGCCCGTCATCATCGTCGCCGTCTTCGGCGTCATCGTCCTCGCCGTCATTCTCGTGAAGAAGCACGTGAAGCCTTTCCAAAACCAGGAAAAGCCAAAGTCCGACAAGGAAGTCGCTCAAGAAGAACTGGACCGCATTCTCCAGCCGGTCGAGGACGACGAAGCGAAAAACCAAATGCAAGAATACGAGAACAACAACAAAAAGAAGTGACAATGCCTTCTTTGCCTCGTTCTCTTTACGTCCACATCCCCTTTTGCAGGGACATTTGCTCGTATTGCGATTTTTGCAAACTCATCTATAAAGACGCTTGGGCTCGGGACTATATCCCAGCCCTTTTTGATGAGATCCGTTCCTTTGGAATCGAGCCGAAATCGCTACGGACGATCTATGTTGGAGGCGGCACTCCCACATCCCTTGCCGATCCGCTTTTCTCGACGCTTCTTGAGGGCTTGGTCCCTTTGCTAAGCGATAGCGGCGAGTTCACGGTGGAGGCGAATCCGGATAGTCTCACAATAGAAAAATGCTCCATCATGGCCAAGAATCGCGTGAATCGGGTGTCCATCGGGGTGCAAACGTTTTCCCCTCGTCTTTTGACTTTTTTGCGCCGCCATCATACTCCCGATGCAATCAAACAATGCCTTGAGATGCTTGCTAATGTCGGCATTTCCAACGTGAACGTCGATTTCATGTACGCATTGCCGGGGGAAACGAAGGAGGATTTCGAGTCTGACCTAACTTCCTTTCTTCAACTTGATGTGCCCCACGTCTCCACGTATTCCTTGATCCTCGAATCCGGGAGCATGCTTGGCGTGAGGGGTTTTAAAGAAGCTCCCGAAGACGTGCAGGCGGACATGTATGAGCGAATTCTGGCCGCGTTCCGAAAAGCCGGGTATCGACGCTACGAAGTTTCGAATTTCGCGAAACCGGGCAAAGAAAGCCGGCATAATCAGACGTATTGGAAAGACGAGGAGTATTACGGGGCTGGATTGGGCGCATCCGGGTATGTCGGCGGTGTCCGCTATTCGAACGCCCGATCCCTTCCTTTATATATTAAGAACGCGCGCAAAAGGGAGTCCGAGGAAGTCGTCCAAGGGGACGACGCACTTCGGTATTACCTTTTGACCAACCTTCGCCTCGAGGATGGATTCAGCAAAGAGGATTTCCAAAGACGTTTCGGAATGTCGTTCGAAGAAAAATGTAAGAAAGCCGTCTCGCTTTGCGACCGTGGGCTTCTTCGGATTGTCGATGACCGATGGGCATGCACGGATCGCGGGATGCTCCTTTTGGATTCCGTCCTCGTCGATTTGTTCCCCGAAAACGAAGAAAGCAAAAAGATTTAGCAATCCTATGTTGACAGTGCTAACAGGAGGCTTATAATGTGCCTAGCACTCAGAAAGAATGACTGCTAGGAAGGAGGAACCATGACGCGACGCGATCAAATCCTGAAACTCATCGTGGAAGAATTCATCAAGACCGCGAAACCGGTCGGGAGCAAAACCCTCATCGAGAAATACGGCCTGGATGTCTCGTCCGCCACGATTCGAAACGACATGCTCGCCCTCGAAAAGGACGGGCTTCTCGAAAAACCCCACACTTCCGCGGGACGCGTTCCCTCGGCACAGGGCTACGAGTATTACGTCAACAACCTTCGTCAAAAGAGGTTCGACGAAAATGTCCGGTATGCCTTGGAATCCGTCTTGGAACAGCGGAGCAAATCCGTTGAGGAGATCATCCGCGAAAGCTGCGAGATTCTCAGCAACATGACGAACCTCGCCTCCGTCGTCCTCGGCCCGAAAGTCGAGGAAGAACGTCTGGTTTCCGTCCAAGTAATCCCCATTGGGCCGCACACCGCCACCGCGGTGTTCGTCACCGATCAGGGATACGTGGAAAACAAAACCTTCCTGATTCAGGAAGGGCGCGATGTGAAAGATGTCGTCAAGGCGGTTTCCGTCTTGAACGAGCGTCTCTCCGGAACCCCCGTCGCCGACCTCGTGCCGAAGATGAGGGCTATGCAGCCCGCGATCAAGGATTACCTGATCGGACAAGATGCCGTGTATCAGGCCTTGATTGCAGCCTTCCTGAATTTCGCTGGAAATCGCATGAATCTCTATGGGAAGGAGAACTTGCTTGACCAGCCGGAATTCGCGGAAGACGCGAAAAAGCTTCGAAAGGTCCTCGACTTGATCGATGATCCCGAGGCGATGCGCAAAGCTCTCGAGGACGCGACTCCTTCCGGAGAAGGCGTCAGGATGAGCATCTCCGATAATCCCGATCTTGGGGAAATGGCAATTCTGAGTGCGCAAGTCAAAACGCCGGATGGGCAAAACACGACCCTGAATCTCGTGGGCCCATCCCGCATGGATTACGATTTGGCGGTCTCCATGCTCCAATACGTCAGCGAAACGCTTGACGATTACTTCAGCCAAATCGGAGAGAAAGGAGAATCTGAAGAATGTCCCCAGAAGAAAAGCGGAACCCCGAAAGCGTAGAAACCGAGGAAAAGGAGCCGGAGAACGGCAAGAAGGTTTCCAAAGCCAAACTCGAGAAAGCCGAAGCCGAGACCGAAAAAGCGAAAGCCGAGCTCGCGAAAGCGTTGGCGGATCGGGATCACTGGAAAAACGAATACTACAAGGCGTTCGCCGACACGCAAAACCTCCGGCGCTCGCTCGAGGAAGAGTCCCGCAGCGCGATTCGGTACCGCGCGGAGGGATTCTTGGAGAACCTCCTGCCCGCACTCGACAGCTTCCACATGGCTCTCGAGATGCCAGCCCCGACCAAGGAATCCATGAATTACCAAATCGGGTTCACGTATATCTATAACCAAATCGTTGATTCGCTCACGAGCGAGGGCGTCACGGAGATCAGCCCGAAAGTCGGTGACGACTTCAACGAGCATTCGATGCATGCCGTCGAGATGGTCGAGACCACGGACGTTGCCCCCGGAAAGGTGGCGCGCGTCGCGGCCAAAGGCTACAAACTCCACGACCGCATGATAAGAGCTGCCATGGTTTACGTGGCAAAGGCGCCGCAGAAAGCCCAGGAGGAGAAAGCCCCCGAAACTGCGGAAAACCAAAAAGAAAGCGCGAAAGCGTGATAAAGGAGAAATATAGATATGGCAAAAGAAATTATCGTTGGCATTGACCTTGGTACCACCAACTCCGTCATTTCTTATATGCAGGCGGATGGCAAGGTCAAAGTCATCCCGAACCCCGAAGGAACGAACACGACCCCCTCGGTCGTTGCCTTCAAAGCGAGCGGCGAGGAAATCGTCGGCAACGCGGCGAAACGCCAGGCGATCACGAACCCGGACACCGTTTCGAGCGCCAAGAGAAAGATGGGCAACTCCGAGAAGTTCCACATCAATTGCGTGAACAAGGATTTCACCCCGCAGGAGATTTCCGCGAAAGTCCTCGCTTACATGAAGTCGTATGCCGAGAAGAACCTTGGTCAACCGGTCAAGAAAGCCGTCATCACCGTTCCGGCATACTTCAACGACGCGCAGCGTCAGGCTACCAAAGACGCGGGCACGATCGCCGGGCTTGAAGTCGTTCGTATCATCAACGAACCGACCGCGGCCTGCCTTGCCTATGGCGTTGACAGCGAGAAAAACGAGAAAGTCCTCGTCTTCGACCTCGGCGGCGGCACCCTCGATGTCTCCGTCCTCGAAATTGGCGACGGCACCTTCGAAGTTCTCTCCACCTCCGGCGATACGCAACTCGGCGGCGATGACTGGGACCATGTGATTGCCGATTGGATCCAATCCCAGATCCAGATCGAAACCGGCGTTTCCCTCACCGACAAGATGGCGCGTCAGCGCTTCGTGGACGCCGCGGAACGCGCGAAGATCGAACTTTCGAGCTCCCTCGAGACCACGATTTCCCTCCCGTTCATCGGCATGAGCGTCAATGGTCCGATCAACTTCGAGACCACCCTCACCCGCGCCAAGTTCCAAGAACTCACTCGCCCGCTTCTCGAGCGCTGCAAAGCCCCGATGCAGAAGGCGATGAACGACGCCCATCTTTCCTACTCCGAGATCAATGAGATCCTCATGATCGGCGGCTCGACCCGCATGCCGGCTGTCCAGGAGATGGTGAAGTCCGTCACGGGACATTCGATCAACCTCTCCGTCAACCCGGATGAAGCCGTTTCCGCCGGTGCTGCGGTTCAGGGCGCCATCATCGCCGGTGACGTCAAGGACGTTGTCCTTCTCGACGTTACCCCGCTTACCCTCGGCATCGAAACCCTCGGCGGCGTCATGACTCCGCTCATTACCCGCAACACGACCATCCCGACCGAGAAGTCCCAAGTCTTCTCGACCGCGGAAGATAACCAGCCGGCAGTCGACATCATGGTCTATCAAGGCGAACGCCCGATGGCCCACGACAACAAATTGCTTGGCCACTTCCAGCTCTCTGGCATCCGTCCCGCCCCGCGCGGAACGCCTCGCATCGAGGTCAAGTTCTCGATCGACGTCAACGGCATCGTCAAGGTCAGCGCCAAAGACCTCGACACCCAAAAGACCGCCGATATCACGATTCAGAACAGCAATGGCCTCTCCAAAGCCGACATTGATCGCATGATCAAGGAAGCCGAAGAGCACAAAGCCGAAGACGAGAAGAGGAAAGGCGACATCGAGGTCAAGAACAAGGCTCAGTCCTACGTTGACCAGATCAACCGCACCCTCCAGGAGCAGGGCGACAAGATCCCCGAGGATCAAAAGCAGCAACTCACCGCGCTTCGCGACGAGGCGAGCGGCGCTCTCGCGAGCAACGATATCGAAAAACTCCGCGAGATCGTCGGACGTCTCGAGGATGCGGCGAATCAAGCTTATCAGGCCCAGCAAGGCGCCGCTTCGCAAGCGAGCGCTTCCGCGAACGGCTCCAAAGGCGAAGGAAACGAGACGGCGGATGACGTCGTCGACGCGGACTTCACCGACAAGAAGTGATCGCAAATTATGCTGAATAACGGCGCCCCAACCGGCGCCGTTATCCGCGTTTATTTAGGGAAAGGAGGATTCCATGGCAGAGAAAAGAGATTTTTACGACGTGCTTGGCGTATCGAAATCGGCGACCAAGGACGAAATCAAAAGCGCTTATCGCAAACTCGCCAAAAAATACCATCCCGACATCAACCATGATCCGGATGCGCCGGAGAAGTTCAAAGAAGTCCAAGCAGCCTACGATTGTTTGAGCGATGACCAAAAGAGGAGCGCCTACGACCAATTCGGGCATGCCGCTTTTGAGCAGGGCGGCTCGACGGGCGGGGCTGGCCCCTTCGGTTCCGGTTTCTCTTCACAAGGTTTCGGGGATGTCGATTTGAACGATATTTTCTCGAGTTTCTTTGGCGGAGGCTCTCAACGCTCCGCTTCTCAAACCGGGCCGATGAAAGGCCAGGATAACCTCACCCGCTATCGCATTTCCTTCATGGACGCCATCCGCGGCAAGAAGATCACGATTCCCGTTACTTACGACGAACCCTGCGAGCATTGCGGCGGGACGGGCGCTGATTCCCCGTCCGACATGCAGACTTGCCCCTATTGTGGCGGACGCGGTTACGTGACGAGGGAACAGCGTACGATTTTCGGGACCATGCAAAGCCGCGTTTCTTGCTCGCATTGCGGCGGAAGCGGGAAAATCGTCAAGAAAACCTGCTCGGTTTGTGGTGGCAAAGGATATTCGCGCGTTCGCAAGGACTTGACCGTCAATGTGCCGGCAGGCATCAACAACGGGCAACAAATCCGCGTTTCCGGCAAGGGCGGTCGCGGCATCAACGGCGGGCCTAATGGAGATCTCTACGTGGAAATCATTGTCGATCCGCATCCCGATTTCCGCCGCGAAGGGAATGATATCCATCTCGACATTCCCCTTTCGTTCGTCGATTGCGCCCTTGGTTGCACGATCGATGTCCCGACGGTCTATGGGGAGGTTTCCGTCAAGATTCCGGAAGGGACGCAACCCAACGAGATTCTCAAGATTCGCGATCGCGGCGTCCAGGATCTCAGGACGAAGAAGCCTGGCGACGAATTCATCCACATCAAGGTGACCACGCCGACGAAGCTGAGCAAAGCCCAGCGCGCCCTCCTCGAGGAATTCCGAAGCCAAACTTCGAAAAACGACAGCTCCTACGAAAAGTGGAAGGCGAAATTCAAAGCCTGAAGACCGATAAGGTCCTCGGGCTTTTTCTTTGGAAAGGGCTTAAGCCTTTCATGGAGAAGTCCTATAATAAGAACTATGCCAAACTGCAAGAATTGCAATCGAGAGATAACCAAAAGCGATTATGATCTCTGCCCCTATTGCGGCCAGAAAAATCCGATCCCGACCAATTACGAGACGATGGATGTCACCGCTTGCGTCAAGCAAATGGAGCCGACTGAACTTCCTCGGACCAAATCGCTGAAGACCATGACGATTCTCGGAATTTTCCTTGGTTATTTTGGCATTCAATGGTTTTATGTTAAAAAGTCGAAAGCAGGCTGGATTTGTCTGATTTCCACGATTGGAATCGTTCTTGTTACAGGCCTGCTCGGCTTCTTCCTCATTTCCCGAACCGTTTGGTCTTTCCTCGTTCCTTTTTTCTGCGTCTGGCTCTTCTATATCGTTTTTTCGGCCGTTTACTCGCGGTTTGACAATACCAAGGATGGGGATGGGGAGTTCTTGCGCTGATGCAACATTTCTTCGGTTCCATCCAAGGCGATGAGGTTATTCTTTCCAAAGAAGAAGTCCATCACCTTTTGCATGTCAAAAGAGCCCAAGTTGGCGAAGAGATCGAAGTCAGTGACGGGAAAAACGTTTCTCTTTGCCGCGTGAATTCTCTTGAACCTTTGAGGATTTCCGTTGTCGGAAAGGCCGACTCCTCCCGTGAATTGCCGGTGCATGTGACTTTAGCGTTTGGCACCTTGAAGGGCGATCACAACGAATTGATCGTCCAAAAAGGGACTGAGCTCGGCGTCTTGGAATTCATCCCATTCGTCTCTTCGAGAACGGTCGTGAAGCCCAAAGAGGCGGAGGATGGGAAACTCATTCGTCTTCGCAGGGTGGCACAGGAAAGCGCCAAGCAATGCAGGCGCGGCCAAATTCCTTTTGTTTCGGCTTATTGCTCTTTGGCGGAACTTTTGGGAAGAAAAGAAGAACTCAAACTATTCGCCTATGAAAGCGAAGCCTTAACCGGCCTTTCTTTGGCGGAGACACTCCGCAAACACGAATCAACATCGATTCTCGTTGTCATTGGACCGGAAGGCGGCTTTTCGGACGCCGAGGCAAATTCTTTGAAAGAGGCCGGATTTCTTCCCGTTTCGCTCGGGAAACGAATCCTCAGGGCCGAAACCGGGGCGATTTTTTGTGCGAGCGTTATCAGCGCGTGCATCGAAGGGTAAGATACCATGGATTTGTTTGCGACGCTCCAACGAGAACAAAAAGGAACCCCCTTCCAAAGAAGCGAGGAAATGCGCTTTTTCTTAACCTATTCCGGTGTTCTCCTCAATTACCCCTCTCTTGTAAGGTTCGCCAAGGCCACGCAACCTTTCGATGTTATTCGAGCCAATATTCTCATTCGCTCGCTCCATAACAAAGCAGAAATAGAAGAAGAGTTTATTCGTGTGCTTAAAGAAGCGAGAAAAAAACAAGAGGAGAATCCGATTTCGATCGCAGTGGCAAAAACATACGAATTCTCCAAGCGATTGCCTTATTTGGCGGAAGGGAACAGGAAAATCTACGTCCCCCTTCTTTCGCGTTCGATCAATGAGATCTATGATCGGAATCTCTCCAAGCTTTTGGATGATAATTACAAGTTGCTTTTGACAACCTTCAACCCATTGATTATTGATACATTCGACGTTTACGGAAGTCAGATTTATAACTCGTTTTTTACGAAACTCATCCTCGTCGCCGAAGACGAAAAAATCCAAGCGTTTTATGATTATGATTCCTTCTCGTTGTACTTTGTAAACAAACAAGGAAGACTCGAAAATCAAATTTGTCTTTTCGATAAAGGGATCGCTAGAAGAAACACCAACCATATGGTCGAAAGGTTGCTCCCAGTCGCGAATGCCTATCTTCGTTTTAACAAGAAGGAAATGATATATTGGTTAGTTGAAAACAAGTTAATATCTAGTACTATTATTAATAAAATTAGTACGAAAGAAACGAATCTTTATAAGAAAATGGAAAAACACGCACGTGAATAATTTATACTTTTTGCACAGCCTTGGTTGCAAGGTGAATTCTTATGAGACCGCCGCCGTCGGGACCATTTTGGAAGGTGGCGGTTATCGCCCGACAGCCAACGTCGAGGATGCTGGCGTCATCGTTTTAAATACGTGTTCGGTTACCGGGAAAGCAGATCAAAAATCTCGGCAGCATATTTCATCGTTTCGAAAAAGAAACTCACAGGCCGTTTTGATTGTCATGGGCTGCTATTCCCAAACGCACGCCGAACAAGCGGTCGAGCTCGGCGCCGACATCGTTTTGGGAGCCGCCTCGCGCTCGGCGGTTCTCTCTTTACTTGAACGTTTTCTTTCGACCAAGAAACCCATCATTGAACTCTCGTCGAGCATCCGCAGAGAGACGTATGAGGAACTTGGTGCAACCGCCTTTTGCGAGAACGCTCGCGCTTATCTTAAAGTTCAGGATGGATGCGATAATTTCTGCAGCTATTGCTTAATCCCTTTCTTAAGGGGCAATTCCAGGAGCCGCGACCCTAGGGCCGTTGTTGACGAGGCAATCGCTTTAACTGCCTCCGGTTATCAGGAAATCATCATTACTGGCATCCACATTGGGGGTTATGGGAAAGATTTGGCGGATGGATCTTTTCGTCTCGCCGATCTTATTGAATCGATATTGAACAAATGCCCTTCTCTTCCCCGCCTGAGGATTTCCTCGATCGAAGAATCCGAAATCGACGAACATTTGCTTTCCCTTTTCGAAAAGGATTCTAGAATCGCGGACCATCTTCACGTGCCGCTGCAATCGGGAAGTCAAACCGTCTTGGAACGCATGAAACGCCACTATTCCACGGATGCTTTTCTTTCCAAGCTCTCGGCCATTCGCGCGGTAAGACCGGACATCGCCATCACGACGGATATCATTGTCGGATTTCCCGGCGAAACGGAAGAAGAATGGGAGGAAACCAAACGTTTTTGCCAACAAGCGGATTTCGCCGAGATTCACGTTTTCCCCTATTCCGCCCGCCCCGGAACGGCCGCTGCTCGTCTTAAGGATCTCGATCCGAACCTTAAAAAGAAAAGGGTCAAGGAGCTCCTCGCCCTGTCCAGGGAACTTCGAGACTCCTATGAGTCGCGGTTTTTCGGGCGAAAACTTCCCGTTTTGTTCGAAGATTACGACGCCGACGCGAAAGTCGCGCATGGGCATACATCCAACTACCTCAAAGTCTCCGTCCCTTCGGAAGAACCGCTCCATGGACAATGGAAAGAAATCGTATACAATTCTTCGATTAAATCAGATTAAATTGCTATATATTTTGACATTGTTCAGTAAAAAACGTTGCGCCTCCCTTCTTTATCGGTATAATTTCAGCGTTCAAAAGGAGGTTTACCATGGCTGTCCCACAACGTCGTACTAGCAAAACCGCGAAGCGCCTTCGCCGTTCCCACTTCAAACTCGAGGTTACCGGTCTCATCACCTGCCCGCACTGCGGCGCGATGATCCGTTCCCATCGCGTTTGCCCGAATTGCGGCTTCTACGGTGGAAAAGAAATCGTCCACGTCGAGCACGAAGACAAGAAGTAAGCTCAAAAGCACCCGGCTCCAAAGGAATCGGGTGTTTTTTTGTCCTTGTTATGGGATAATCGAGGTGAGGTGAATTTATGGAATTGAATCGTTATTTCGATCACACGTTGCTCAAAGCAGAAGCAACATCCGACCAAGTCATGAAACTATGCGACGAAGCACTTGAATACCATTTCGCATCCGTTTGCGTGAACCCGGTTTTCGTCCCCTTGGCCGCCGGGAAACTCGAGGGCAGCGACGTCAAGGTTTGCACGGTCATCGGTTTCCCGCTCGGAGCCAATGAACCCGCCGTCAAAGCGATGGAGGCGGCCCTTGCCGTCGATGAAGGCGCTCAAGAAGTCGACATGGTCATCAACATCGGCAAAGCCAAAGAAAAGGAGTTTGGCTACATCCAGGACGAAATCGCAAGGGTGAAGCAAGCTTCTCGCGATGCCCTGCTTAAGGTTATCATCGAATCCAGCGCGCTCTCGGACGATGAAATTATCGGCTGCTGCGAGGCCGCCGTTGCGGCAAAGGCCGATTTCGTCAAAACGAGTACCGGCTTCCACAAGACCGGCGGCGCTTCCATTCACGCTGTTTCCCTCATGAGGAAAACCGTTGGCGAGGGCCTTGGAGTCAAAGCCAGCGGAGGAATCCACACGCTTGCCGAGGCCGAGGCCATGATCGAGGCCGGGGCTTCCCGCATCGGCTGTTCCGCGTCCGTCGCCATCATGAAAGAGCTGGCCGCCAGGTCCTAACGCGGTTTAAAGAACGTCGCCGTCTGCTTTCTTTGCTGTTTGGGCGACGTTTTCTTTTGCGGGGAAAAATCGGGCTCGATTTGGGTATAAATACAATGTGATACGCCGAATCGCTTACCAAACCACCAAGCACGGATGTGGAATCGCCTCCGTCAAGAACGCATTGATCGATGCCGCCCGAAACGAAGGTTTCCGTTTTCTTCCGGAACCGGAATCCCATGAATCATCGCCGTCTCTAGCGGAATTGATCCAATACGCCGAAGAGCACGGCCTTTCGTTGCGTGGCTATCGCATCGACCCGCCTTTCGACAAGAGCTGGAATCCCGGGAAAAGCATCCTTTTGCTAAAGGAAGAACGAAGTCTCCATGCGGTTTATTGCCCAAACCTTGGTCGCGGATTGTGTTGGGTTTACGACCCTGAAAAGGGGCGGCGCTTGATGTCTCGGAAGAACTTGCTCGGCTCCTTTTCGGGGGTTTACCTTTCCGTCGAATCGTTTCGGGGGGAAGCTCAACCAAGCGTGCCCCGCTTGAAAACAAACGGTCGGTTTTTGCTTTTCGCGTTCATCGCCCTCGCCGTATTCTCTTTTTCTTTCGGCGCCTTCGCGTTGGGAGCGGGGTTGCCTAGCGTTTTCCCGATTGTGTCATTTTGCCTTGGGGCCGCGGGGCTCTCCCTGTTCCTATGTTTCGTCTCGCGCTTTTCGAAAGGGTTCGCGACCAGATACCGAGGCATCCTTTTCGCAAATGGCTCGAAGGAAAGAGGCCGTCGCTTCCGGCTTCTATATCGGCTGCGTTCTCTGCTCTTTGGCGAAACCGTGCGTTGGTTCGCGCTTGCCTTGTCTTTGCTTTCCGTTTGGCTTTTGTTCGCCCTTCGGGATTTCCCGCTTGGGATCAGCATTCTCGTCGGCGCGTGCTTGCTTAGCGTCTCCTGGCTAACCGACGTTCCCGCATCGAAACGCGAATCGAAAAGGCTGGAGGAAGAAGAAAGGTCTTTTCAAAGGGAGGGTTTATCGAGCGAGGAACAAAAGCGCTTGCTCGCCTCAATGGAGAAGAGGTCCGCCGCTTTATCCCGGTATATCCTTGCTCGGGGAATGCTCATTCTGTTGCTTTCTTTGGCCATTTCGGCATTTTCCGCGCTTCTCCTTGATTCTTTCTCCTTTGATGTCGTGATCGGCTATGCGGTCGGGATCTTTCTCTTCCTTACGCAGTTGGACCGGTTGTTCGCTTCCTCAACGGTATTCTTGGAGACGAGGAAGGCCGAGCAAACCTTCCTCATGATTTGGACGGAGGAACAAAACAGAACGTCCACTTTACCTATGAAATAGGTTAAAATAACCCTGTATGGTCTCTGGCGTATTAACCGTCGTTGGCGAAGAGCCGCGCTTGGTCCTTGTGCAGTTTGACATCCGTGGGGTTTCCTTTCTTTCCGGAGATGATTCCCGCGGCCTTGTCGCTTATCTTTCTCGGAACCCGGAAAGCCCGTTTTTCGGGACTCTTTTCGACGAGGACCTTGATCTGACGTGCCATCCGCCAGTCATGGTCCGAGGCACGCTAGATCACAAGGCGACCTTGAAGGCGATAAAGGACGCTTTGACGGGCGAAGGTCCCTTTATCCTTTGCGACCTTTCCCCGCTCCCTGAAGAAGACGCGTATTCCTTGTCTGAGAAGATTGCCGATCGCTTTCCGCGTTCGAAAATCCTGATATTTGCCCCGGCTTGTTTCGATTCTTTCCCGGGAATCAAGGTCGACGCGCTGCGCCCCCTCCCCCCGGACCCGGAACCCGAGCCTAGCCCGGAAGCCAAAGCCGCGGAGTCCTTCCGACGTGATTTCGGTGGCATCGAGCCTATGCCGGATGAGAAAATCGTCCCCTCGACCGCCCGGCGGTTTGAGGAGAGCGAGAGCGAGCCGCTTCCGAAACAGGACTCCGCAAAGATCGCGGACAAGCAAGAGCCCTTGAGAATTGATGTCCTTTGCGTGGGCATTTTCTTCCTTTTGGCTTCCTCGCTCAATCTCATTGCCCATTTTCTTTACGATCCTAATCAACCCATTTTCGCGATTCTTTCGTTCGGCATCGCCCTTGTCTATCAGCTTTGCGCTTCCATTCCGGTGGGCTTTGCCATTTATGATGAGCGTTCCTTCCGCTCGCAGAATGTCTTGATTTCCTATGCGGTTCATACCCTTTGCGGATCGCTTTCGCTCGCCCTTTCGGCCTCTCTTCTCGGACTTTCCGTGAATGGCTGGGCACCGGTCGCCTTCTGCGTGATGTTCGCTTGCTTCCCCTTGACCGGCCTTATCACGGCCCTCATCGCCAAGCGACTCATGGACCGCAAGCAAGGAAGAAAGAAAGGCAAAAAATGAATTTGGAATTCGAAAATCGCCTCGGCCCGGAATGGGATTATCTCGAGGATCGTTATCGGCGGCTGATGGAAACCGGTTTCTCCATGCTCTCCGTTCCCGCGAATTGCGAGATCGACGTTTCTTTGGTCGGGGACGACGAAATTCACGAAATCAACCGGGAATATCGCTCGGTCGATCGCGTCACGGATGTCATATCCTTCGCTTTCGACGACGACAAGACGGAAACGGGCAAGATCATCAACGATTTGTCCATTCCCCACATGCTTGGGGAAATCTTCATTTGCGTGCCACAGGCTCTTCGCCAAGCCGCGGAGATCGGCAATTCGAAAGAGAGGGAACTTTCCTTCCTGTTCGTCCATGGGATGCTCCATCTGCTTGGTTACGACCACATGAAGGAAGAAGACGAGAAAATCATGTTCCCGTTGCAAGAAAAGATCTTGGAAGCCGCGCTTCCGGAAAGGAAATAAATGCTGGATCGAGAATTAATGCGCGAAGCAATCAAAGCCAGGGAGCTGTCCCATTCCCCTTATTCCGAATTCGCGGTCGGGGCCGCGGTCATCACGAAAGACGGCAGGGTTTTCCATGGCGCGAACGTCGAAAACGCTTCTTATGGCCTTTCGATGTGCGCCGAACGGATCGCCCTTTATTGCGCCTATATGGCAGGCTGCAAGAAGAACGATCTCAAGGCGATGGCCATCGTCGCGGACACCCGGCGCGAATGCAGCCCTTGTGGCGCTTGCCGGCAAGTCATCGCCGAGCTTTTTCCCGAGGATGCCCCGATTTACATGGGCAACCTCGACGGGGATATCGAGGAGACGACGATCGAAGACCTTTTGCCGAACGCCTTTACGGAGGACGATCTATGAAAGTTGGCATCATCGCGATTTTGGGCAAGCCAAACGCCGGGAAAAGCACGCTTCTTAACGCCCTTTTGTCCAAAAAAGTCTCCATCGTGAGCCCCAAGGCGCAAACAACGAGGGACTCCGTGATGGGGGTGCTCAATGAAAAAGACCGCCAGATCGTTTTCGTCGATACCCCGGGGATTTATTATGGGGATGGCAAGCTCGATTCCCACATGCGGCGGGCGGCCTTCGGATCCTCTCGCGACGTCGATGCGATCCTTTATCTCATCGACGGCTCGGTCGAAAGCGTCGAATCCGACATCAAGATTCTCAAATCCATCGATTCCGACGCCCCGAAGACCATCGTCCTGAACAAAATCGACCTCATCCGCGTCGAGAAAGCCCGCGAGATGGAGCAAAAGATCAAAGAAGCCTTCCCCGATGTCCCCATCCTCGAAACCGCCTTCAAAGACAATTTCGGACTCAAGGAAGTGAAAAAGGCGATCGAACCCTATCTTTGGGACGGCGATCCGCTCTTCGAAGCCGGCACGCTGACCGACAAGGACCGCGAATATCAGGCGAAGGAACTGATTCGAGAGAAGATGCTCCATTTCTTGCATCAGGAGATCCCCCATCAAAGCGCCGTTCGAATCGACACGTTCAAACGCGAAAAAGGTGGCTATCGCATTGAGGCTTCCCTGATTGTCGAAAAGCCCGCCCACAAATCCATCGTGATCGGCAAAGGTGGCGAGATGATCAAAAAGATTTCCATGGCCGCTCGGCACGAGATGGAACGGAACTGGCATGATCACGTCACGGCCTTGACGATTGAAGTCATCGTGATGCCCGGGTGGAGGAATTCCCCGAAATTGCTGGCTGAGCTGGGATATGGCGACCGCTGAGCTCAAAAAAGTCCGCGGCATCGTGATTCGCCAATCCGATGCGAAGGAAACCGCGGCCGTCGTCACCGCGATCAACGAGGACGGTCTTTTCTCCTTTTTCGCCCACGGAATCAAGAAGATGGGCGGAAAAAGCGCCGCCGGTTGCTCTCTTCTTTCCCATTCCGAGTTTTCGCTGTCCGAATCGGGAACCGGAAGCCTGACGCTCAAGGAAGCCTCGCCGCTTGAAAGCTTCCTGCAAACCGAATCATTCGACTCATGCGTCTGCGAATCCCTTCTCGTCGAAATGGCAAGCCGGTTGATTCAGGAAGACGAAGCGCCAGAAGCCTATCCGTGGTTCATCGGGGCCCTCCAAGCGATTCGCGATGGGAAAGACCCATATACCGCGACGCTCATCGCCATGGCCCATTTCCTGGAGCTTTGCGGGATCGGCCTTCAAGTGAACGAATGCGTCCTTTGCGGCAGCAAGGAGCGCGTATCCGGGGTTTCTTACGAAGAAGGCGGTTTCGTTTGCCACAATTGCTTTGACCCATCGTGCATGGAAAAAAGCCCCGATATGGTTCTAAAGATCCTGCGTTATATCTTCAAAGCGCCCGTCAGCGATTTCGGACGCGTCTCCCTTGATCGCGATTTCGCTTTGCGGGTCGCGCGCCAACTCATCCAATACGTTGATGAGATGACAGGAACGAAACTTCGTTCCTTCGATGTGTTATATCACGCTTAGTTCCCTTAAAAAGGGTTGTTCAATGGGGGTTCGAACCTATTATTTTTTATGTAGTACGCTTTTTTGCGACAAGAGGTAAACATGGCAAAAAAATACACGTTTGACACGATTACGACCCATCTTCAGGATTCTGGGTTCGTTTTCCAAGGCTCGCAGATCTATGGCGGGCTCTCCAATACTTGGGATTACGGGCCTCTCGGCTCCGAGATGAAGAGGAACATCCGCAATCTTTGGTGGAAGAAGTTCGTCCAGGAATCCCCGACCAACGTCGGAATCGATGCCGCGATTTTGATGAATCCGAAAGTTTGGGAAGCGACGGGCCACGTCTCGACCTTTAACGACCCGATGGTCGACTGCAAGGCCTGCAAGGCTCGCCATCGCGCCGACGAATTGATCAAAGGGCAATATCCGGATGTCGATGTGGACGCGATGACTTTCGAGCAAATGGACGAGTTCATGAAGAATCACGACATGAAATGCCCCGTTTGCGGCAAGAGCGATTTCACCCCGATCCGGAAATTCAACATGATGTTCAAGACGCATATCGGCGTGACCGAAGACGCCTCTAGCGTCGTTTATCTGCGTCCCGAAACCGCCCAAGGCGTCTTCGTGAACTTCAAGAACGTCCAGCGCGTGACAAGGAAGAAATTGCCGTTTGGCATTTGCAACACGGGCAAAAGCTTCCGGAACGAGATCACCCCGGGCAACTTCACCTTCCGCACCCGCGAGTTCGAACAGTGCGAAATGGAATTTTTCTGCAAGCCGGGCACGGACCTCGAATGGTTTTCCTATTGGAAGGAATACTGCCGGAAATTCCTCGAAACCCTTGGCGTGAAAGCCGAGAATCTCCGTTTCAGGGATCACGAACCCGCTGAGTTGGCTTTCTATTCCAAAGCCACGACGGACGTCGAATACGATTTCCCCGGCCTCGGCTGGGGCGAGATCCTCGGGGTCGCTGACCGGACCGATTATGACCTTAAGAGGCATCAGGATTTCTCCAAGCAGGACCTCACGTATTTCGATCCCGACACCAATGAGAGGTACATCCCGTATTGCATCGAACCCTCCATGGGTCTGGATCGCCTCTTCCTCATGGTCGCGATGGATGCGTACGAAGAGGAAACTCTCGAGAACGGAGATACCCGAATCGTCATGCATCTCAAACCCTCGGTCGCCCCGTATCAAGTCGCCGTTCTTCCTTTGTCCAAGAAGCTTGGCGACCAAGCGAGAGAAGTGCTCGGCAAGGTCAATCATCGTTTCTCCGCCATCTACGACGAGACTGGATCGATTGGCAAGCGGTATCGCCGCCAAGACGAAATCGGCACGCCCTTCTGCGTTTGCGTCGACTTCCAAACCGAAGAGGACAAGATGGTCACCGTGCGTGACCGCGACACGATGGAGCAAAAGAGGATCCCCATTGATGAATTGGCGGCTTACCTCGATTCCATCATCAATGTTGACTAGTGAATAATTAGTATTTGTTTAGTTGAAATATACTTTGTATAAGGAAGAAAGGAGGCTTATGTTTGAACGAGAATTGATTGATCGGTTGCTCAAGTCAGCGAACATCGTTGATGTCGTTCGACATTACCTCCCGAACAGCCTTGTCAAAAAAGGAAAAAACTACGCGGCCGTTTGCCCGTTCCACGACGATCACGACCCCTCGCTTTCCATCAACGTCGACCTTCAAATCTACAAATGTTTCGTTTGTGGGCACGGCGGGAACGCGATCCGTTTCGTCCAAGAATATGAGAAGTGCTCCTTCGTCGAGGCGGTTCGCAAAACCGCTGAAATCGTCGGCTTCCACGACCCGGCCTTAACCCAGGGGATCGCGGTCCAAATCGATCCGGAAAAACGGAAACTGATGGATTGCATCGCCGATTTGAATTCTTTCTATCGGTATTCCCTCATGACCAACGAAGGCGCGCCGGCTCGCCAATATCTCGAGACCCGTGGCCTCACGCTCTCCGATGCTGAGGAATTCACGATTGGCTATGCGCCCGCGGATAGCAACAAAGCAATCGCGTTCCTGAAAAAGAAAGGGCATTCTTTGAAGGCCATGGAAGACATCGGGGCCATCACGGTTGGGGAATCCGGCCCGAAGGATCGCTATGCCGGTCGTCTCACCTTTGCTCTTAAAGACCAAAATGGCCAAGTAATCGGTTTTTCCGCCCGTCAACTCGTCAAGGATGATTCCTCTGGCAAGTACGTGAACACGAACGAGACGAAGCTTTTCCACAAAAGCGATGTCCTTTATCACTATGACGCCGCGAAGGAGTGCGCGCGCCGGGAAGGCGCTTGCTATGTGCTTGAGGGTTTCATGGACGTTATCGCCTTGTGCAAGGCCGGAATCCCCAATGCCGTGGCGCTCATGGGCACCGCTTTCACGGACAAGCATCTCGAGATGCTCCGAAAGCTAAACGGGGAGATTCTCCTTTGCCTCGACGGGGATCGCGCTGGGGAAATGGGCATGATGAAAGCCTTGAGCAAACTCTCCAAGGCCAAGATGCCGGTCCGGGTCGTCGATTATCAAGGCGACCTTCGGGACCCCGATGATATCCTGAGAGAAGATGGGCCTGAGGCCCTTCGAAAGAGGATGTCCACCCTTCTTGAACCCCTGGACTTCCAGCTCTCGTACTACCTGAGCGTGAAAAATGTCTCGAGCAGCGAGGACAAAAGCGCGATTATCCGCCACTTCCTGCCGATCCTGGCCGCGGAAGACGGGGTGCTGCGCGAGGATCACATGGCCAAACTCTCGACGGCCCTGCGCTTCGACCAGAGCGCTTTGCGTATCATGGTCGAGAACGAGGCCTCGAAAAAGCCCGATAACCCAGTGGACTCGATCCGCTTCTCGAAGGGGATGGGGCCCGTGGCTTCTGCCCCGATGCTCAAGCGGCTCACGAGAAGGCTCGCGAATGCGGAAGACACGATTCTCTATTACCTTCTCTCGAGCGACGATGCCCGAAAATACGTTGAGGAAAAAGGGAATCCGGTCTATAGCGCTCTCCAAAGGAGAATCGTGTATTTCATCCTTGAATACGCGAAAGGCCGAGACGACGTCGATGTGAGCGGGTTGCTCGCGTTCATCGGGACGGATTCGGATCCGGAATCGAAAGACTGCGAAAAGGCCGTTCTGGATGTCTTGGGGAAGGCGGCTACGGCTCTCCCCTATAGCGACCGCATCATGGAAGATTGCTCCCGCATCATCACCGAGGAAAAGCAAGCTTCCGGAGAAGGGCGCATCGCGAGCAAAGCCCTCGAGAACGGCGATGGTCAAGCGGCAATCGAAGCGATCAACGTCATGGCCAAGAAGCGGCGCGAGAAATGGGCGAAGGAGAAGAACAAATAATGCTGATTCGGCTCACTTGAGCCAATGATATCTGGTTAGGAGGAGAAATTTATGGCAAAGAAAACAACGACGAAAGAAAAAGAGACGAAGAAAGAGGAAGCCTTGCTTGACGATTCCTTGTTCGAAGACGATGCGGCCGCCGCGTCGGAAGAAGAACCGGTCGTCGACCTTCCCGAAGACAACGAAGACGAAGAAGAGCCCTTGGAGACTCTCGCCCAAGTCGAAGCGGATTTGATGAAACGCGGGAAGGCGGAAGGATTCATCGATGCCGAGGAACTTCGCGACCGGACGATGCATCTTGGCCTGACCGAGCAGCAGATTTCCTCGATTCTCGAGAAATTCCGCGCGGCGGGCATCAAGACCGAGAGCGAAAACGGCGAAGAAGACCTCGAAGTGGAAATTCCGGCCGATTTCAACGAACTTTCCGCCGAGGCCAACGAAGACGATGCCGGGGACATCGACGGCCTTGACGAAGAAGCCATTTCCAGCGAAGAAGCCGAAGTCGCGCAGATTTCCGACGCGGACCTTTCCCGCATGTCCATCGGCGAAGTCAAGAACAACGACGCCGTGAAAATGTACCTCAAGGAAATGAGCAAAGTGCCTTTGCTGAGCCCGAAGGAAGAACCGGAACTCGCGAAGGCCATCATCGCGGGCAACGCCCCTGACGCCACCGAAGAGGAGAAAGAAGCCGGCAAGGCCGCGAAGGAAAAACTCATTACGGCCAACTTGCGTCTCGTCATTTCCATCGCCAAGCATTACATCGGCCGCGGCATGCAGCTTTTGGACCTCATCCAAGAAGGGAACATGGGTCTTATCAAAGCGGTCGAGAAATTCGATTACACCAAGGGTTTCAAGTTTTCGACCTATGCCACTTGGTGGATCCGCCAGGCGATCACCCGCGCCATCGCTGACCAAGCGAGAACGATTCGCATCCCGGTCCACATGGTCGAGACGATCAACAAAATGACGAGGGTTCAACGCCAACTCGTCCAAGAGCTCGGCCGCGACCCGACCGCGGAAGAAATTTCCGAGAAAATGGAAGGGTCTCTTTCCCCTGAACGGATCCGCGAGATTCAGCGCATCGCTCTCGAACCCGTCTCGCTCGAGACGCCGATCGGCGAGGAAGACGATTCGCATCTTGGCGATTTCATCGAGGACAAAGAATCCGAGTCCCCCGTCGATTTCACCACGAAATCCCTTAAAAAGGACGCTCTTCTCGAAATCATGAAGGATCTTACGCCGCGCGAAGAGCAGGTTTTGAGGCTTCGTTATGGCCTTGACGACAACCGCCCGCGCACCCTTGAGGAAGTTGGGCGTCAATTCAGCGTCACCCGCGAACGCATCCGTCAGATCGAAGCGAAGGCGATTCGCAAACTCCGTCACCCTTCTCGCATCAAAAAACTCGGCGATGCCCGCGATTCCGGCTTCACGAACGGCACACCGGACCCGAACGAATGAGCCAACGCCCCACGTTCCCAAATCAACCACCCGAAATCGGACCCGTTCAAGAAGACGAACTTTTGGAATGGATTCGGCTCGGGAGGGAAGAGAGTTGCACCAAAAAGGATCGGGAACGGGCAGAAGAGGCGAGGCAAAAGCTCCTCGCGAACCTTTTCCCGATGGTCCTATCGATTGCCAAAGCGCATTCCGGCAAGGAAATTCCCTTGGCTGATCTCGTGACCGTCGGAAGCTATGGGCTTGTGAAAAGCCTCGAGGGCTTTGATTTTCGCAATGGTGTCCGTTTCTCCTCCTTTGCTTACCAAGGGATCCAAAACGAGATCACGGCCTTTTTGCGGAGGGAGGCCTCCGCGGCCAACAAGTCCACGTCGCGCAATTCCATTTCTCGACGGGTTTATCTCGCGAAAAAGCACCTCAAAGAACGAAATGGAAGCGATCCGACGGTCGCTGAAATCTCCGAATTGCTCGGTGATATCGAACCGGCGCAGGTGTCCATCGTCCTCGCGCGTCCTTATGGCGTGGGTTCCCTCGACGAAAGCCTTGGGGAGGATGGGGAATCGCTGGAAAGCCGCTTGCCTTCGGCCTCGGTTTCCCCGACCGACGCGGCCGTTTCCGAGGAAAGGCGCGAACTCTTGCTCCTTGCGATGAACAACCTCGGTCCCCGCGAACGGCAGGTGCTGACCTTGCTTTATGGGCTCGACGGCGGCCACCAAAGGACGCTCAAACAAGCGGGGGAAGAACTAGGCATCAGCGGGGAGAGGGCGCGCCAAATAAAGGAAAGCGCCTTGTACCGGTTGCGCAGAATCATGGGAGGGAAAGCCGATGAAACGATTGTCCGCTAGACTTCAGGCGATTGCCGACATGGTCGAGCCCGGCTCATACCTCGCGGATGTCGGAAGCGACCACGCCCTTTTGCCGATTTATCTCGTCGAAACCGGGAAAATCTCTTGGGCCATGGCCATCGAAAACAAGATCGGTCCCTTCCTTCGCATGACCCAGGCCATTGACGAAGCCGGCCTCAACGGGAGAATCTCTTCCTCCAAGAGCGACGGGATTTCCGTTTTGCGGGACGGGGTCAACACCCTTGCGATTTGCGGGATGGGTGGCCTCCTTAGCTGCGATATCCTCGAATCGGGTAGGAAGAACCTCGACCAAATCGATACCATCATCTTGGACCCCCATCGCGACCTCGAGGCCGTCCGCCGCCGCGTGACCGCCCTCGGCTTCCACATCGATGACGAAACGATGGTTTACGAGGACAAGATCTATTACACGATCATCCGTTTCAAGAAAGGCGCCCCGACAAGCCCCTATTCCATCGCGGATTGCCTTTTCGGCCCCATTTTGAGGAAGAAGCGCGGCGAAACCTTCGTCCGGTGGCTCGAGAATCAAAAAAAGACCCTCAACGGGCTCTTGAACAAGAATCTAGGAAAAGAAGCGCGGGAACGCTACCTTTCCTTGTATCGGCTCGTTCGCGACGAGATTCAAAGCGGCGAAGAAAGCGAACGAAGGTAAGCGAGGGCTTCCTTGAAACACTCCGGAGGGGTGGAAGCGCCTGCGGCCAAGGCGATTTTTTCGTATTTCTCAAAAGGGATGGCCCGTAGGGATCCCGCGTCGAGCGCAAGATAGGAATCGAGCCCGATTTCCTCGCCGATTTCGGCGAGTTTTCGCGAGTTGTTGGAAGCGGAAGAACCCAAAACAATGAGCGCTTCGCAATCGCGAGGCAACGCGCGGATGGCTTTTTGGCGGATTTCGGTGGCTCCGCAGCGCGCGGAAAGGATTTCGACTTGGGCGAAATGGCTCTTTAGCACGGTCAAAGCCAGCTCGACCTCGGTGTCGGACAGCGTGGTCTGGGCGATGAGAAAAGCCTTTGCCCCTCCGAGTTTAACCTCGGGGGAACGCGCGTCGATGAAGATGGAATCGGGCACGTTCTTCAAAAAGGATTCGGCCTCGAGATGGCCGCGGGTCCCCACGTAGAAAAGAGGGATTCCGCCTGAAACAACTTCCTTTCCCTTGTGGCGATTCGCGTCGACGAACGGGCAAGTCGCATCGATCGCGAGGATGCCGTTTTCTTGGGCGATCCGATCGTAGACTTCCGGATGGCCGTGGGCGGAAAAAACGACGATATCCCCCCTTGAAAGGGTTCGAAGATGAGTTTCCAAGGGCAATTCTCGTTCGTCAAGAAGGACAAATCCCTCGTTTTCGAGAACTTTCGTCGCGATCTCGTTATGGACGGGAGCGCCCAAAAGAAAGATGCGTTTCCCGGGGTTTTCGGCTTTCGCCTTCTTTGCCAAAGCAAGCGCCCTGCAAACGCCCGCGCAGTATCCATGGGGCTCGACGACGATGATTTCCACGGAGACATTTTGCCCTTTTCTAAAGAAAAAGAGAAGTTAGTTTGCTATACTATCGCCGCTATGTCTCGCTTTACTGAATTCAATCTATCTCCGGAACTCTGCCGCGCTCTCTCGAAACTCGGCTACGAGAATCCTTCCCCGGTCCAAAGCCGGGTGATCCCGAAGGCCCTCCAAGGGAAATCCCTCGTTTGCCAAAGCGAAACGGGCTCGGGGAAGACGCACAGTTACCTCGTTCCAATGATCGAGATGACCGACGTCAACCTTTCGCGTCTCCAAAACATCGTGATTTGCCCGAGTCGCGAGCTCGCGCGCCAGGTTTTCGATTTCGCCTTCGCGTTCACCAAATACTTCCCCAAACTCAAAGTCCGCCTGTATTCGAGTGAAGCGGACGTTTCTCAAAACAAGGAAGGCGTGAACGTTCCTCCCCACATCGCCATCGGGACCCCTGGGAGGCTCAAGGAGATCCTCAGCGACTCCTATTGCTTCGATTTGCATGGCGTTCGCCGCGTCGTTCTCGACGAGGCGGATATGCTTTTGGAGCTTGGTTATTTCGAGGATATCGACGACGTCTACCAAAAACTCCCGGAATCGGTCCAAACCATGGTTTTCTCCGCGACGATGAACACCGAGTTGAAATGCCGGCTCGAGCGTTACATCGGGAGCGAGTTCCTTTTCCAAGGCGAGAAAGACAAGACGAGCTCACGCGTCGCTCATCACTTCGTGGACATCAAGCACCAAGGGGTGTTCGAGGCCCTTCGTTCTTTTTTGACCGTCCGGAAACCCTATTTCGCTCTCGTTTTCGCCTCGACGAAAGAGATGGTCAAGAAAACACAATCCTTCCTCAAGGAAAACGGGATCGATTCGGTGATGTTCTCGGGCGACTTGGACCAAAGGGAAAGGAAACAGGCGATTCGCCGCATCCGTTCGAACCAGTATTCCGTG
Organism: Bacilli bacterium; assembly: GCA_016296285.1. Lineage (GTDB taxonomy): Bacteria > Bacillota_I > Bacilli_A > RFN20 > CAG-826 > Alloenteromonas. Next base: position 8,549 of record JAEDJP010000003.1, on the reverse strand, counting down.
GTCGTCTGCAGCGATCTGCTCGCGCGTGGCATCGATCTTGAGGACGTTTCGGACGTCATATCCCTCGACTTGCCCTCGGATTCTTCCTATTACTTCCACCGCGCCGGCCGGACCGGGCGTTTTGACAAGACCGGGGATTCTTGGATTTTCTACAACGCCGACTCCCTCGGAAAGGCTTTGGAACTGGCTTCCCAAGGTTTTGCTTACGACTGCAATATTCTCAAAAAAGATTCTCTTGTCCGGAACCCGACCGGCCTTGAGAAGAACGCTTTGCCCGCGAAGAAGAGAACGTTCTCGGAAGAGCAGATTCGCGAGGTGAAGAAAGCCAAGGCCGAAGCCAAGTCGGACAAGGTGAAGCCCGGTTACAAAAAGAAACAGAAAATGGCGGTGGAGAAAGTGAAAAACAAGTTCCGCCGTCAGGCGATTCAAAAGTCTATCAAAGCCAAAAAAGACGCCCGTTACGCCGAAAAAGCGAGAAGGAAGGCCGAGCGCGATGCCGCGAAGTGAGCTGCTCATCGGCTCCCATATCGGCTTTTGCGCCCCGGATTATTTCCTCGATTCGGTTCGCAAGGCCATTTCGTTTGGCGCGAACGCGCTCATGATCTATTCCGGCTCGCCCCAACACTCATTCCGAGTGCCTTTGGAACGGACGAAGAAACAGGAAGGCCTCGAGCTCATGAAAGAAGCGCGACTCCCCCAAAAAGGGCTTGTCGTGCATGGAACGTATCTCGTGAATCTCGCGAAAATCGGAGATCCGGAGAAGCTCGCGTTTTCCCGCGAATACGCTTTGGAAGAGATTCGCCGCGCCGCATATCTCGGGGCTTCTTCCATCGTTTTCCATCCGGGAAGCCATAAAGGAGGAGACGAGAGGGAAGGCTTCGAAACGTTTGTCGAAAGCGTGCGCTACCTCCTGGATCGCATGCCGAAGGAAATCAATCTTTGCATCGAAACGATGGCTGGGAGAAAGAATGAGCTTGGGGCCGATTTCTCCTTTTTCGACGAGCTTTTCGCCCGCTTCAGGGACGAACCGCGTCTCGGCGTGTGCGTGGATACTTGCCACTTGAACGATTCTGGGTTTGACCTCTCCGATCCCGATGCTGCCGTCCGCCAATTGCTCGACGCATTCGGGAAGGACCGGATCAAAGTCGTCCATCTCAACGACTCCGCGAATCCCCTTGCCTCCCACAAGGATCGTCATGCCAATCTTGGGTATGGAACGATCGGGTTCGATGCTTTGCGCGCCTTCGCCTGCAATCCGGCTTGGGAGGGCATTCCAATCATTCTGGAGACCCCTTTCGTGGACGGCATTCCTCCATACAAAAAGGAAATCTCGATGCTTCGTTCTGGCGTTTACGAGGAAAATTGGAGGGAAAATCTCTCTATTGCTCTTCCAAAAGACTGATCATTTCTGCGACGATGTCGCTTTCGGGGACGGTTTTGAAAGGCGTGCCTTTTTTGAATAGGACCCATTTTCCGTTGCCCCCGGCGCATCCGATATCCGCGTGGCGAGCCTCACCCGGGCCGTTGACGACGCACCCCATGATCGCGATTGTTTTGGGAATCCGGTGCTCTTCGGCATAAGCCTTGACGGCGTTTGCGACAGGAATGAGGTCCACGGCGGTCCTTCCGCACGTCGGGCACGAGATGAACGTCGGATAATCGGGGTAGAGCCCAAGATCGTGGAGAAGCCTGCAGCAAGCCTTGATTTCCTCCTCGGGTTCGTCGCTCAAGGAAATCCGTATCGTATCCCCGATTCCATCAAGCAGGATGGGAGCAATCCCCGCGGCGCTGCGGATGAGGCCGATGTCTTTTGGGCCCGCTTCGGTGATGCCGACGTGAAGCGGGTAAGGGAAGGAGCGGGCGGCGAGACGATAAGCCGCGACCGTTTCGCGGACATCCGACCCTTTCAAAGAAAGAACGATGTCGTGAAAGCCAAGTGATTCCAAGATGGCGGCATGTTTTCTGGCGCTCTCGACAAGATGATCGGCGGACACGACGTCGTTCCCAAGGTAGACGGTTTTATCAATCGATCCCGAGTTGACGCCAATGCGGATCGCGATGTGTTTTTCCTTGGCCTTCTCAACGATTGCGGCGATGCGGTCGAGACCGCCGACATTCCCGGGATTGATGCGGATCGCGTCCACCCCGGAATCCATGGAAAGCAGGGCTAGGCGGTAATCGAAATGGATATCCGCGATGAGAGGGATGCTCGTTTTTCTCTTTATCTCTTGAAAAGCCCTCGCGTCCTCTTCGTCGAGGCAAGATAGCCGCATCATATCCGCGCCGAACGACGCACAGCGATTGATTTGGCCGGAGACCTCATCGACGCGGCTCGTTTTGATGGAGCACATGCTTTGGATGAGGACCCGATTTTGGCCACCTAGCTGGAGATTTCCGATCCGGACGGGGCGTGTTTTCTCACGGGAATTCATATTGAATTCATTTTAGCCGATTGGCGCAAATTTGCTTATAGTTTTTTGCCTTTCTCTATGGTATCATTTGCACCGCTACGAAAGGGAGTTTGAAAAATGGCCAGCAAACGCGACGAAGTCATCCTAAAGTGCACCGAATGCCGTGAAGAGAACTACATCACGACCCGCAATAAGCGCTTACACCCTGCGAAGATGGAAATCAACAAGTATTGCCCGAAATGCAGGAAGATGACCCTTCACAAAGAAAAGAAATAAGGCCAAACGCCTTATTTTTTTTCGCGTTTTTCCTTACAATGTTGCCATGATCATCTTCATCGCGGCCCTCGTTTTGACCATCGGCGGGATCATCGGGCTTCTCATCTTGATGAAGCGGAAGGAATCCCGGATTCCCGTCGCGGGTTTTGGCGTGGCCGTCCTCACGATTGCTTTCGCGGTGAATCTCGTCTCTGCGCTTTACCACCAATTCGGAAACGAGGCCGAGTACGAGAAGGTCCTGATTCAAAGAGGAGCGATCGTGCAGGCCTTGGAGGATGCCCTTGCCTCTTCCGACGAGACGGCTTATTCCCTCTCATCAAAAGACGCCATGGACTTCAATGCCGAACTCGAAAGCGAGCGCCGCTTTTCGGAATCTCCCTGGATCGGCATTTACACCTTCGATTACGCGGTCGAGCATTTCGACGAACTTTACATCACGATTCCTCGGATGCCGAATTAAGCGGCATTCAAGCAGAATCAGGGGATTGGAAAGCAAAATATGCGTTTGTATCCCTTTTCTCGCACGCTTACGCGCGAAAAATATTCCCTGAATCGCCGATTCAACATATAATGACAATTGTGCCAATGAAAAGCACCATACAGCAACAAGGAGCATTTTATGATTAACGTTACCGAATTGCGGCCTGGGAATTACTTCATCGACGAAGGAAACCTCTACCGCGTCATCGACATCCTTCTCAACAAGACCGCGATGAGAAAGATGGTCGCCAAAGTCAAAGTCAAGAACCTTCGCACCGGCGCGATCACCGAACTCGCCCGCAACTCCGGCTATGGGGTCGAAGATATCCACATCGACAAGAAAATCATGCAGTATCTCTACGATTCCGGCGAGACGTTGGTCTTCATGGATGGCAAGAGCTACGAGCAAATCGAACTCGCGAAAGACACCTACAGCGACATCATCCCGCTTCTCGCCCCCAATAGCGAAGTGACCGTTGTCTCCTACGAAGAGGAAGTCCTCGATGTCCAGCTTCCCTCCAAGGTGGTCCTCGAAGTCGTGGAATGCGAACCGGGTGTCCGCGGCGACACCGTCTCCAACGGTGGATCCAAAGACGCCAAGCTCGAAACCGGCATGAGCATCCGCGTCCCTCTCTTCATCAACCAAGGCGATAAGATTTCCGTCGATACGGCCACTGGCAAGTACGACGGGAGGGCCAATTAATGGAGTGGAACGTCGGCTGGTTCTGTTTGGTCTTGGCTGGCTTGGTCCTCGGCGCCATCGCTGGATTCTTCCTCGCTCGCTGGCTCTTCAAGAGAGAGTTGCAGAAGAACCCGCCCGTCAATGAGCAAATGATCCGCGCCATGTTTATGGAAATGGGGCGCAAGCCTTCCGAGGCACAAATCCGGAAGGTCATGAATTCCATGAAGAAAAACAGCTCGCTATAAGGCGGGCTTTTTCTTTTGCAATATAGCAATTACAAAAAGGAAACTCGCAAGGAAAGCGATGATGGCTCTGACGGAGGCCGTCACCGTTTCGATCATGCGGAAGACTTTCGTTTTCTTTTGGAGTATTGCCAAATGACAATCAGCGAAAGACCTAAAAAGACAAGCTGGCCTTTCGCTCTCTGTTCTCCTGAGAAGGAGTGGGGGACAAAGGAGAAGAAGATCAATTTCAAGATCGTCGAAAATCAGCGAAATACAGGGCTTGATTCTTTATTAGACTCTTTTGGAAAATACTCGCGTTTTTCATAAATTATTGTCAACGAAAAACATAGAATTCATCGATTGAAAGTAATGTTTGAAAATTAGATTAAGGTAAAATGTGAACGAATTAAATAACTACTAAAAAACTACTTTTCACTGATGAAGGGATTTGTGCTTTCGGTGCCTTCTTTTAGACGCTTGATATTGGAAGCGTGACGGATGACCAAGATGATGGTCATGAACGTGTCCATGAGGGCGAATTCAAAACCGTATTCAAGGAATGGGAATCCTCCGAAACTCCATGTGAGGATCTGAAAATTGAAATCGACCGTTGCCATCAACACAAAAATCGTCCAGGCAATTGCCGTGGCAATACAGGAAACTATGATGGATGTAAGCGAGATGAATTTCGTCTTCTTGGCAAGAAAGATATAGGTGAATCCAGAAAGAAGAAATTCGATCCAAGAAGTGAGGCAGTTAATCCCCATGAAGACGGCGACCGCTTTACCTCCGCGGAACCCGGTGAAGATTGGCCAGCAATGACCGACTGCCGCCGCAAGGCCGGCGGCCCAGTAAAACGCTTTTGCTCCTCCGATCGTGGTATATCCGACTGGAAAGGACCAATTCAAGAAATCCTTGAGAGGGGTGAAAACGCACAGCGCCCAAACGAGGAACACGGGCAAGAGGATTTTCAGCATGTCCAGAGCGATCACGAGGATCCCGAATTTTTTCCCGAAAGACCGCGCGATGTTCGTTCCTCCCGAATTCTTGCTCCCGATTTCCCTTGGATCTTGGTGAAAGAGAAGCTTTCCGATGATGACCCCGGTGGGTATGGAACCGAAGGCGTAACCGATGATGAGAGCCCCCAGGGCGATGAGCGTAATTGCGAGCGGTTCGTTCATAGTTTCTCCAAAAATAACGTAATTATGAACATTTTGGGGTGCCGTGACAATTGTTCGTGCGATATAATGGTTCCAGTCTTAAGACTGTGATTTTTGTTTATGACCGATTTCGATACCCTAGAGAGAAACTATAGCGCCAAGGACATCGAGGTTCTTTCCGAGCTCGAAGGGGTTCGCAAACGGCCTGGCATGTACATCGGCTCGACCAATTCCACCGGTCTCCACCACCTTGTCTGGGAAATCGTCGATAATGGCGTCGACGAGGCGGTGAATGGCTTCGGGGACCGCATTTTCGTCACGATCCGCAAAGACGGATCCATCACCGTCGAAGACGAAGGGCGCGGCATCCCGGTCGACGTGCACCCGCAGACGGGCATCCCCGCCATCGAATTGATTTACACGACTTTGCACGCCGGCGGCAAATTCTCCAGCAAGAATTACGCGACGTCCGCGGGCCTTCATGGCGTCGGCGCGACGGTCACGAACGCCCTTTCCGAATACGTTGACATTCAGGTTTTCCGCTTGGGCAAGATCTACCATATCCGCTTCGAGGACGGAGGCAAGCTCGCCGTTCCCCTTGAAGAGATCGGCGAAACCAAAAAGCACGGCACTCTCGTGACTTTCAAGCCGGACCGCCGAATTTTCACGACGGTCGACTTCAAATGGGAAACCATTTATAACCACCTGCAAGAAGAAGCGTTCCTGCTGAAGAAAGTCCATTTCTTCCTCAAGGACGAGAGGACCGGTCAGAAGCATGAATTCTTTTATCCGAACGGCCTCATCGAATACATCAACGTCCTCAACCAGAACAAGAAACCCATCTGCGAGGTGTTCGGCTTCGACGACGATGCCTCCCTCATCAAGATGGAAATCGCTTTCCAATGGTGCCGCGAGGACTACAACGAGAATATCTACAGTTACGCGAACTCGGTTCGAACCCACGATGGCGGCACGCACGAGACGGGCTTGCGCCTTGGCATCACGCGCGCCGTGAACGATTGGGCCATCCAAAACGGGGTCATCAAAGAGACTCAGAAGATCGATGGCCAGGACATCCGCGAAGGCTTAACCGCCGTCATCGCGGTGAAAATCCCCGAGGACAAGCTCCAATATGAAGGGCAGACCAAGGGAAAACTCGGCACCCCCGAGGCCACGTCCGCGGTCAACGATTTCGTTTACACCAACCTCACCCATTACCTTGCCGAGCACAAGGATTTCGCCGTCGACTTGATCAAGAAATGCCAAGCCTCGAAGGCCGCCCGCGACGCTGCCCGCAAGGCCAAGGAAGCCGCCAGGGCTGGGAAACAGAAGAAAACCGACCTCATCATCTCGGACAAACTCGCGGCCGCCCAAAGCAAGGACTACAAGAACAACGAGCTTTTCATCGTCGAGGGCGATTCCGCGGGCGGGTCGGCCAAAACCGGGCGCGACCGCTTGCATCAGGCGATTTTGCCCTTGCGCGGCAAGCCCCTCAACACGGATTCGGTCACGATGGAACGCATGCTCCAAAACACCGAATTCTCCACGATCATCCAGACCATCGGGGCCGGCGTCGGCAGCGATTTCGACGTCGAGGATTCCCATTACGGCAAGATCATCATCATGACCGACGCCGATACCGACGGGGCGCACATCCAGATCCTGCTTCTCACCTTTTTCTACAATTACATGAAGCCCTTGATCCAGCACGGCATGGTCTATCTTGCCTGCCCGCCGCTTTACCGCGTCTACAAAAAGAGCGATCCCGCCCACAAATTCGTCTATGCCTGGGACGACGAGACCTTGGAAGAAGCGAAAGCCAAGATCGGCCCGGGGTATGGCATCAACCGTTACAAAGGTCTCGGCGAGATGAACTACGACCAGCTTTACGCGACCACGATGAACAAGGCGACGCGCAAGCTTTACCAAGTCAAGATCGACGACCCGATCGTCGTGGAGAAGCGCATTTCCGTCCTCATGGGCAACGATGCCTCAAAACGCCGTCAATGGATCGAGGAAAACGTTGTTTTCAACGAGGAAGACCGTTTCATCAAGGAGGTTAAGGACTAATGGCGAAGAAAAAGACCGAAGCCCCGATCATCCCCGAGATGATTGTCCCGAGCACCCTTGACGATTTGATGGGGGAGCGTTTTGACATCTACGCGAAAGACGTCATCCAAGACCGCGCGATCCCCGATGCGAGAGACGGGATGAAACCGGTTCAGCGCCGCATCATCTACGCGATGTGGAAGACCGGGAACACGTTCGAGAAGCCGACCAAGAAATGCGCCCACATCGTCGGCGAGGTCATGGGCAAATACCACCCGCACGGCGACTCTTCCATCTACGAGGCGCTGGTCCGCATGTCCCAGGCGTGGCGCGTCCGGGCCCCCTTGATCGATTTTCAGGGCAACAACGGCTCCATGGACGGGGATGGCCCCGCGGCCTACCGTTACACGGAAGCACGCCTCGCCTCCCTTTCCGCCGAGCTCATCCGCGACATCGAGCGCGACACCGTCGACATGGCTTTGACCTTCGACGACACGGATTTCGAGCCTTCCGTCTTGCCTTCCCGCTTCCCGAACCTCTTCGTCAACGGTTCAAGCGGCATCGCCGTCGGCATGGCCACCGAGATCCCTCCGCACAACCTCGAGGAGATCTCCGCGGCGATCATCTATCGCATCCAGCATCCGAATTGCCCCATCGAAAGCTTGCTCCGGCTCGTCCCGGGGCCCGATTTCCCGACGGGCGGCATCGTTTACGAGTCGCAAGGCCTGACCGATATCTATTTGACTGGGCGCGGGCGCGTTGACGTCGCGAGCAAAGTGAGCGTCGAGACCGATGAATCCGGGTCTTCCCGCCTCGTCGTCACCGAGATTCCCTATGGGGTCAACAAGGCCCAGCTCGTTTACGCGATCGACAAGCTCCGCCACGACAAGACCATCGCCGGCATCGCGGAAGTCCGCGACGAAACGGACAAAACCGGCCTTCGCATCGCAATCGACGTGAAGGACGGGTTCAAACCGGAGTCGATTCTCGCCTATCTCTTCCAAAAGACGCCCCTTCGTTCCTCTTATAGCGCGAACATGGTCGCCATCGTGAACGGGCGGCCCCAGACGCTCAATCTTTTGACCTACTGCGACACCTATATCGACCACCAAGTCGACGTCATCACGAGAAGATGCCGTTATGACCTTGCGAAGAATCTCGCGCGTCTCGAGATCGTCGAGGGGCTCATCAAAGCCGCCTCCATCATCACGGAGATCGTGAAGACGATTCAGCGGTCCAAGGACAAAGCGGATTCCAAAATCAACAT
>JAEDJP010000068.1 GCA_016296285.1 Bacilli bacterium | reverse complement strand
TAGATAGCAAAAACCCAAATTATCGAACATGTTAAGCGGGATAAGACGCCGTTTAAGGGCGTTTTTTAACGATCTTGAGAAAGTGAAGAAGGTTTTGGTGACCTTGCCTTCGCGCAGCCACCGCCGGAAGCCTTTCTTGAAAGATACATAAGCTTTCGCCGAAGAGATGTTTCGGAAAAACTTGCCCGCTCCGCCGACGGAGGGTGAAATGGACATCCCGTTATCGTTAAGAATCACGATGATTTTCTCGTTTTGACCGCCAATGTAGTTAAGGGCCTCAAAGGAAAGCCCATTTACGATCGACGCATCTCCAACAACGGCAATTATTTCGAAGTTTTCTTGGTTTTTCGTCCTTGCGTAGGCAAAAGCGGAAGCTGCGGAAAGGGCCGTAGAGCTATGTCCGGCATCGTAAGGGTCGTAAGAGGATTCCGCGCGGTTTTGGAATCCCGAAACCCCGCCTGGCTCATTGAGATTCGCAAGGCTTCTTCCACTTAGAATCTTGTGGGCATAGCATTGGTGGCCGACGTCGAAAATCAATTTGTCTTTCGGAAAGTCGAAAACACGGTGAAGAGCTACGGTCAACTCAACGGTTCCGAGATTGCTCGAAAGATGTCCGCCGTGGATGCTGGTTTGTTTAAGAATCTCGGCGCGCAAAAGGTCGCACAAGGAACTGATTTGGCATTCATCAAGATTCTTTATGCTCAAAGAAGACGGAATATCCGTTAGGTTGATTATCGGCTTTTCTTCTTTCTTTTTCATTTAAAAATAGTACTAAGAAACTACTAAAAAACCAGTTTTACTTTGCAACTTCAATTTTTTGCTCGGCTTGTTTTATTTCTTCTTCCAGTTCTTTGATTAACCGGATTCCCTCTTCGTATGTTTTCATCATTTCTTCAAGCGAGACGTTTTTTCCCTCGAGCGAATTCGCGATTTCGGTGACGCGGTTGAACTTTTCTTCGAAGGTCATTTTGTTGGGATTATCCATTGATCGTCTCCTTTCCCTTGGTTTCAGAAATTATTATACCCGATTTAAGTTTGGTCCTTATGATCATGCCCTTTTCAACGTTTTCGAGGTCTGTGATCGGAATCCCGTTTTTATCGGTGGTGATTGTGAACCCTCTATCCAATACCGAATAGGGATTGAGGCTTGAAATCTTCGCTTTCAAAAAGGAAACTGAACCCTTTGTTTCTTCTATTTTCCTAAGACAAATTCCGGTGATGGAAACCTTCATTGTTTCCAACTTCGCAGCCCTTTGTTCTAGGATGTTTTTCGGGCTTTGAAAGATTGGCTTCGCTTTCAAAAGCTCAACCGCTTGCTTGACGACGAGGAGTCGCGATTTCAGAGCCTTTTTGATCCGTTCCCCCATATGATCCAAAGTTTGAAGAACCTCTTGAGAATCAGGCGCGGCGGCAACCGCAGCCCCAGTTGGGGTCGAAACCCTCTTGTCCGCGACGTAATCCACCAAGGTCGTATCGACTTCGTGGCCAACCGCGGAGATGACGGGGCAAGGGAATTTTGCCAAGGAACGAACGAGGGTCTCGTCGTTGAAGGCCCATAAATCCTCTGAGGAGCCGCCGCCTCTTCCGATGATTAAAACATCGAGAGCTTTGGTGGCGGCCAGCGAAAGGGCTCGGAGAAGGTCCTTTGGGGCTTCTTTCCCTTGAACGAGGCTAGGAAAAACGAAGACTTTGGCTAGAGGCCAGCGCAATTCAAGATTGTGAAGGATGTCCTTCAATCCGGCGCTGTTCTCGCCCGCGATGACGCCGATGGCCTCGGGGAATTCTGGCAGCGCCCTCTTCTTCGAATCGTCAAAAAGGCCCTCGGCAGAAAGTTTCTTCTTGAGTTCTTCCAACGCCTGAAGGGCATCCCCGATGCCGAACGGCTTGATGGCCAAGACGGTCAATTGAACGCTTCCGCGGCCCCCGAAATAGGCGAGTCGCCCAGTCGCGAGAATCTCCTCGCCTTCCTTTGGGATCTTCTGCCCCATGAAAGAAAGCTTTTCGATTTGGCTTGCCCAAATGACGCAGGAAATCATGCTTTTCTCATCCTTGAGGGTGAAATAGCAATGGCCGGACGAATAGACCTTGACGTTGCTTGCCTCCCCCTTGACAACCACGGGATATGGGAAAAGCGTTTCAAGGCCTTCCTTCACGCGCGAGGAAAGTTCGGTTACGGATAAAAAAGAACGGCTCATTCGAGCCTTTCCCGGTCTTGAAGGACCTTGTCCAGAATGGCGTTGACGAATTGGTAATCGTTTTCGCCGAGATAACGTTTGGCCAGTTTGATCGCGATGTCGATGACCACGCCTTTATTGACGGTGGGATCGACGTAATAGTAATGGGAGTAGGATAGGAGCAGAATCGCTTGGCGAAGGAGGGGCAGCCTTTCGAAGCGCCATTTCATAAACGGGCGAAACGCGTCTTTCATCTCGTTGAGATGCTTGATCGTCATGACGGCGTTCGCTTTCACGAAATAATCCGCATCCTCATAAGAGGTATCGCAAAGGGACGAAACGATTTGCATGACATCCACCGGGGAATCCATGTCGATGTACGTCAAAATGTCGTAAATCGCGGTCATCGCAAGGGGTTGTAGGGAGTTGCGGGAAGGCAACTCGAGTTCGTTTTCGTTTTCCATAAAGATCAATTGCACAAAAGCCCAGTTATGATACCACGGCCGAAAGCGCAAAGAAACGCTTCCTAGCGGCCTTTTTCAATTTTTGAAACCGACCACTTTGAGGCTGATTTCGCAGAGGACCGTTTCACAGGCGAGATGGATTGCCTCTGCCACTTTCTTCTGGATGGCGAGGCACACGGTTTTCACGGGAGTTCCTTCCTTGAGGATGATTTCCATGCGGATGACAGCTTTGCCTTGAGCGATATTGGTCTTCACCCCTCCGCTTAGCTGGAAAAGGGAGGAAAGGCGCGTCTTCTTCCCTTTTCCTTGGGAAATTTCGACGCCTTCGATGTCTTGGATGGCTTTCGAGGCGATGGTCGTGATCGCGTCGCTCGAGATCCCCATCTTTCCGACTTGGGAATAGTTGTTGATTTCTAAGTAGGACATTGTCATTCTCCTTCCTTCATGGCGGAAACGATGGCATCCGCGACTTTCTCGGGGGTGAAGCCGAAGTGCGCGAGCACCTCTTTGTCCTTGCCGGAGAGACCGTAGGTGTCGATTCCCATTTGATGGGCGGCGTATTTCCCCCAGCCGAAGGTGGAAGCCATCTCAAGGGAAACGCGCTTTGCGTAAGGCAAGGCAAACACATTCTTGCCGCTTAGAAGGGATTTTTCCATCAAATCGATCGAGGGGACGGACAAAACGCGGGAAGCGATGCCTTGTTTTTTGAGGATCGCCGTGGCCTCGAGGGCGAGAGCAACCTCGCTTCCGGTCGCGAGGATCTCGATGCTCGGGTTCTTCTCTTCCAAAACCGCGTAGGCGCCGATGGAAACCTTGTCTTCGGCGGTATCCGCAAGGACCGGGAGCCCTTGGCGGGACAAAATGATGGCGGTTGGGGTTTCTTTGCTTTGCAATGCCAAACGCCACGCCGCTTCCGTTTCTTTGGCGTCCGCGGGACGGATGACCGAAAGGTTCGGGATGGCGCGCAAACCGGCAAGCTGCTCGATGGGCTCATGAGTCGCCCCATCTTCGCCGACGGCCAAGGAGTCGTGGGTAAAGAGGAAGATCGAGGGGATCTTTTCCATCGCGGCCATGCGCAGGGCGGGCTTGCAATAATCGCTGAAAACGAAGAAGGTCGCGCAATAAGGCACGACGCCTCCGTGCAGGGCCATCCCGTTGACCGCGGAAGCCATCGCGAATTCGCGGATCCCGAAATGCAAATCCCTTCCCGCGCGATTTTCGGGGGAGAAGATGGAACTTCCTTTGACGGTCGTCTTCGTGGAGCCCGCGACATCCGCGGATCCGCCCATGCAGAAGGGCATCGAGGCGTGAAGGCGTTCGAGGAAAACGCCGCTCGAGGCGCGGGTCGCTTCCTTGGAAAGACCGGAGAAATCTCGTTTCGCAGGCAGATAAGGATCGATGTTGTGGGCGAAGGAATCATCGAAAACGCGGGCGTCCTCTTCGTGGTTCCGTGCGAATTCTTTCTTCGCTTCCTTGTAGCGGGCGTGGGCTTCCTTCCCGCGTTTCGCGAACGTCTCGCTGAAAAGGTCGTAAACCGCTTGCTCGACGGTGAAAGGAGGCTCTTTGTAGCCGAAATTCGCCTTGGCGAAGGCTCCGTCCTCTTCCCCCAGCGGGGAACCGTGGGTTTTGTGGGAGCCGGCGTTCTTGCTGCCGATTCCGATGGTCGTGTGCAAGAGGATAGCGGTCGGGGAAGCGATGTTTTTCTTCGCTTTTTCGATCGCGCGGGAAATCGCGTCGACCGAATCGCCGTTTTTCACATCGATCACGTCCCATTCTTCCGCGAGGAAGCGCAGACGGACGTTTTCGGTGTTGCTATCGCTCGTCGGGCCATCGAGGGTGGACCCGTTCAGGTCGACGAGGAGGATGAGCTTGGAAAGACGCAAATGGCCGGCGAGGGCGATCGCTTCGGTCCCGATCCCTTCTTGGAGGCAGCCATCGCCGCAAAGGCAATACGTGCGATGCCCAAAGAAAGAGGCTCGGTCTTGGCCCCCGGCGCGCACCGCTTCTTCCGCGATGGCCATGCCGACGGCTTGAGCGATGCCTTGTCCAAGGGGGCCGCTCGTGGCGTCCACCCCAGGGGTGAGACCGACTTCGGGATGGCCAGGCGTCAACGAGCCAAGCTGGCGGAAAGACTTGAGGTCTTCGAGGGAAAGGGAGTAACCGGCAACGTGAAGAAGGGAATAAAGAAGGGCCGAAACGTGCCCGGAAGAAAGGACGAAACGGTCGCGATTCTCCCACGTCGGAGACGCCGGGTCCGCGATGAGATGGTCGCGGTAAAGGGCGACGAGAGCAGGGGTGGCGTCAAGGGCCATGCCGGGATGTCCGCTATTGGCCTTGTTGGTCATGTCGATGACGAGGCTGCGGATGGCGGAGACCGCTCGATTCGACGCGAGGTTCAGTTCCTTTCGTTCCATGTTCGATTCTCCTTACTCTTCTTCTTTGATTTGGATGCCAAGCACCTCAAGCTGGTCTTCGCTGACTTCAGCCGGGGCCTTCGAGGTCGGGTCGACGGCCTGGAGGTTCTTCGGGAAGGCGATGACGTCGCGGATGTTGTCGGTCCCGCAGAGAATCATCGTGAGGCGATCGAGGCCATAGGCCATGCCGCCGTGGGGCGGAACGCCGTATTGGAACGCGTCGATGAACCAGCCGAACTTCTTGGCGACGTCTTCGTCGCTCAGCCCAAGGAGGTTGAAGATCTTCCATTGGGTATCGTGGTCGAAGATGCGAAGGGTTCCCCCGCCGCATTCGTAACCGTTGATGACGATGTCGTAAGCGTAGGCGAGGACGCGTTCCGGGTCGCTTTCGAGGAACGCGAGGTCTTCATCGCGCGGGCGGGTGAAAGGATGGTGCTCGGCGGAATAGACCCCCGGTTGTCCCTCGATCGGGTCGAACATCGGGAAGTCGACCACCCAAAGGAGATCGTAGGTGCCGGGTTTGATGAGCCCGAGCTTCTTGGCGTAAAGCGTGCGCAACGCGCCAAGGCCGAAGTCGATGGCGCGGCGGTCATCGCTCGAGGCGAAGAGCAGCAAATCGCCATCTTTGAGGCCCAATTCGGAAACGAGGGCGGCTTGTTTTTCCTCGGACAGGAACTTGAGGAAAGATCCCTGCAATTGCCCATCGAGCATCTTGAGGGAAAGCACGCCTTTGAGGCGGAATTTCCGCGCTTCGTTCGTCAGTTCGTCAAGAACCTTGCGGGACGTCTCCTTGGCAACGCCCGGTACGACGATGCCCTTGATGTAGGGGACGCCATGGAAGCCGTCGAACGGGACATCCGAGAGCAAAGGATGGAGATCGCGAATCAAAAGGCCATAACGGGTGTCGGGCTTGTCGGAGCCGTAGACGTCCATCGCTTCCCAATAAGGCATGCGGCGAAGCGGCAAGGAAATCTCAACGCCGAGAAGCTCGCGGAAAACCTTCTGGAGGAAGCCTTCGTTGAGGGTCAGGATTTGCTCTTGATCCATGAAGGAGACTTCTTCGTCGAGCTGGGTGAATTCCGGCTGGCGGTCGGCGCGAAGGTCTTCGTCGCGGAAGCATTTCGCGACTTGGTAGTAACGCTCCACCCCGCCGATCATGAGAAGCTGTTTCCAAAGTTGTGGGGATTGGGGCAAAGCGTAGAAGCTGCCGTGGTGGAGGCGGCTCGGGACGAGATAATCGCGAGCCCCTTCCGGGGTGGCCAAGTTTAGAATCGGGGTTTCGACCTCAAGGAAGCCATTGGCCCCGAAATATTCGTGCCAGCAGCGGACGATTTCGGCGCGGACGCGGAGGTTGTGCAGCAAACAGGGGCGACGCAGGTCTAGATAACGGTATTTGAGCCTGGTTTCCTCGAGGGCATCCGTCTTATCGGCGATGATGAACGGCGTGAGATTCGCCTTGCTGATGACTTTGAGCGAATGGAGGACGACTTCGATCTCGCCCGTTTTGAGGGCGGGGTTCGGGACGTCCTTCTTCTCGACGACGCCTTTGGCCTCGACGACATACTCGTTCCGGACGTCGGGGAGGATTGAGGGGTCTTGGGCGATGAGTTGGACGACGCCCGAGGCATCCCGAAGGTCGATAAAGACGAGGGACCCGAGATTTCTTTTGTTCGAGACCCAGCCAAGGAGCGTCACTTCTTTTCCGACGTCGCTTAGCCGCAAGTCTCCGTTATGCATGGTTCTTTCCATTTTCTGATACCTCAATGATGATGGTGTTCTTCCCCTTCCAGGAGGGCGAATTGCTCGTCGAGGGTCGCATCAAGGGAATCGATGCTCGCCTCGATTTGCTCGTGGGTTTTGAGATTCTTGAGTTGGACAACCCCTTTGTCCAATTCGTCTTTGCCGATGATGAGGGCGAAGCTCGCGTTCCGGCGTTCCGCTTTCTTGAACATCGCACCGATCTTGCCCGGGACGAAGGGCATCTCGACGGAATACCCGAGTTTGCGGATTTGCTCCACGAGGG
>JAEDJP010000067.1 GCA_016296285.1 Bacilli bacterium | reverse complement strand
CTTCTATTCCCAAAAAGGGATGCCCCTTGGCCCCTTTAGCCCGTCTCACGACATCGCCGCTCACCCGGACCGCCGCTTCCTTTACCCCCTCAAGAAAGACGTCTCCCGCGACGAGGTCTATGAATCCGCCCGCAAGATCCTTCGCCGTATCCGCCGCGTCAAGGAGACCGAATTCTATCGCCTTGTTTCCCTTCATCCCCTCCGGCCCCCGGTAATCCCGAATAACGTCCTCCTCCACGAGACGAGCTACCGGGCCTGCTACCGCTACTACGCGACCGCCTCGGCTTCTATGGCGTCCAAGGAAGAGCTCGACCGCCACTATTTCCATTACGTCGCCCTCTCCTTGCTCCGATTCTTCCAAGAGAAGAAGCTTTGGAAGCCCGACGACCAGTTTGTGATCGGCAACGACAAGGACCGCTTCCACCCCATGGACGTCGCCTTCCGCATCCCGCCCTTCACCTACGAATTCTCGTTCCACGAGGAAGCCTCCCGCATCGAGGCCCTCGTTTCCTACAAGACGGGGAGGAAGATCTTGTCCTCTATGACCTTCGCTCTTCTCGTCCGCCGGACCCTAAGCGAGTCCCAGGCGAATCTTGGCGATCCCGAGGACGCCGGGGAATACTGCATCGTCTCGGAACGCCCCGATGCGGATACGATCTCGCGCCTCTTGCCCTTCTCCCCCTACCGAAGCGACAAGGACGCCATGATCCAAGAGCTACTAAGCGCCATGTCCACCGCCTGCGAAGTATCTTACGAGACCTTCTCGTCCCGCTGCCCCATCTGCGGCAAGGAAGGGACGCGCTATGACGGCGGGGATTACCATTGCCCCCACTGCGGGGGCGCCTACGCGATCCTGCGCCTAGAAAGCAAGGATCTCGTCTGGATCAAGAATCACGGGAGATAATCGATGGAAGAAAAGGAACTTGAGACCCTCTCCCCGATCCTCGAGGCGAGGGACCTCCACAAGAGCTATGGCAAGCACGAAGTCCTCAAGGGCGTGTCCTTTTCGGTCTACCCAGGCGAGGTCTTCGGCTTCATCGGCAAA
Source organism: Bacilli bacterium (assembly GCA_016296285.1). Classification (GTDB taxonomy): domain Bacteria; phylum Bacillota_I; class Bacilli_A; order RFN20; family CAG-826; genus Alloenteromonas. Next base: position 6,080 of record JAEDJP010000067.1, on the reverse strand, counting down.
AACGGCGCGGGCAAATCCACGACGATCGATTGCCTTGTCGGCCTTAAGAACGTCGACTCGGGGGAAATCCTCATCGACGGCATTGACGCGCGCAAAGACCCCCTCGACGCGAAGATGGAGATCGGCTACGTCCCAAGCGAGCCGGTCGCTTATGAGGTGATGACGGGCAACGAATACCTCCAGTTCGTCGCCTCGAGCTACCTCATGTACCAGGAAGCCTTCGATTCCAACATGGAATTCCTGAAGAAGAAGTTCATGATCGGCGACGATGACCTCAATCGCCGCATCTCCGAATACAGCCACGGCATGAAGCAGAAGGTCTGCCTCATGGCCTCGCTCATCCACAACCCCAAGGTCTGGGTCCTCGACGAGCCGACGGTCGGCCTCGACATCATGGTCTACGAGACCCTCATGGGCATGCTTCGCGATTTTGCCTTGCACGGCAAGACCGTGTTCGTCACCTCCCACAACATCGACCTCGTGAGCAGGGTTTGCAACCGGGTCGCCATCATCAACAACGGCGTCGTCGCCGAGCTCATCGATTTCAAGAAAGAGCCCCTCAAGAGGCGCAACCTCGGCAAGATCTTCTTCTCGACCTACGGCAAGAAGGAGGGGGAGGAGTAAGGGACCATGTTCCTCGAGCTGCTCCGGAAAGAATATCTCCTCCGCCGCAAAAGCGAGGGCTCCAAGGCCGCCAAGGTCGGTTTTTTCCTCGCGCGCGTCGCGTTCGTGGCCCTGTTCGTCGCGGTCCTCGTGCTCATCGTCCTCGGCCTCGACCGCAAGATCCTCGCCTATTCCCGCTACGGCTCCTTTGACTTCCTCGTCCTCTTGCTTTTCATCCTCTTCCTCGTCGGGACGATCTATACCGCCCTCGGGGCCAGGAAAACCCTCTTCGACGCCGGGGACGAATCGATCGTCTTGCCTCTTCCCATCCCCTCCTCGAGCATCGTCGCCGCGAAGCTCGTCTACCTCGCCATGGAAAGCGTCGCCTTCGGCTTCCTCACCGCGACCCCGGTTCTCCTTTGCTACGGCGCCGCCCGCGGCTATGTGCCCCAGTATTACGTGTTCTCGCTTTTCTACCCCCTCCTCCTGTCGCTTGCCTCGGTGGGCCTAGGCACCTTGCTTTCGGTCGGCCTTGAATACCTCCTGCGCCTCATCCGCAAATCGCTCGTCGCCGAGATCGTGCTCTCGAGCCTCCTCGTCATCGCCCTTTGCTACCTCTACAGCTTCGTCCTCCAGATGTTCTGGAATTCCCTTGGCGACGCTTCCGTCGGGGGCATGTTCCCCGCTTCCTTCCTCGATGGCCTCCACGCGGCCCGGGTTTTCTTCCTCCCGGTCTATAGCCTCCTCGACGCCGTCCTCGAGAAGACGAACATCCTGAGCGACATCTTCCTCTTCCTCGGGGTGTCCTTCACCCTTCTCACCGCCGGGATCATCGTCGCCTCCTTGCTCCTTGGGAAAGCCCAGATCGGGTCCTTGAACGCCAAGAAGCCCGCGGGCCCCAAGAACGACGGCAAGGTCCTCGCCCCCAAGAAAGCCCTCCTCAAGAAAGAGGCGCTGCTGCTTTTCGTCGACGAGGGGAACCTCTTTTCCTACACCGCCCTCCTCATCGCCTATCCCTTCCTTTGCCTCTCCGTCGTCTCGACCCTCCAGAACGTGTTCGCCGAGAACCTGACCTTCTACGCCTCCTATTTCCCGAATCTCTTCCCCGGGATCGCCCTCCTCATGATCCTGCTCTTCGGCGGGGCCATCAACGTGACGGCATCCGGGGCCTTGTCCCGCGAGAAGCGCAACCTCGTCCTCCTCAAGACCGCCCCGCTTCCCTTCAAGGACATCTTCCTCTCGAAAGCCGCGGTCCCCTTCGCCTGCTCCGAGGTTTCCCTCCTCGTCACGTGCCTCGCCCTCCTCATCGCGGGCGCCATCCAAGGATCGGTGTTCGCTAGCGCCCTCTTCCTCGGCACCTTGCTTTTCACCTTCACCTTGCTTTATGGCCTTTACGCCGACATGAAGAAAGCCTCGCCCCGCCTCAAGAAATTCCCCCACGCGACCCTCAACGCCGCCCTCTCCTTCCTCGTCCCGGCCTTGGTGTTCGCCGCGTTCTTCCTGCTTGACGTCTTCGCCCGCCTCCCTTCCTACGCGGTCTATCTCGTCGCGAACCTCGTTCCCTTGCTTGTCCTCGCCCCTTTGGGCTTCTTGCTCTATCGAGCCCTCCCGAAAGCCTTCCGCGAAATGGAGGTGAGCGCCACATGAAGAACAAGAGCCTCCCCGCCCTCCTCCTTCTCCCCTTCGTGGTCTCCCTTTTGACGTTCTTCTCCATCGAGATCCTCCAGAACGCCGTCGCAAGCGACATCCTCGGCATCACCTGGGATTACGACGACGCGGAAGGGTTCGAGGTCGCCCCCGACCTCGCCATCGAGCTCCGCGCGAAGGCGGAGATCGACTCCTCCGCGATCCTCGCCACGGGCAACGAACTCGTCTGGAAGGCGTCCAAGAAGGACCCAAGCGCCCCCGAATCCTGCAAGGTCGAGGAAAAAGACGGCAAGTATTACCTTTACGCGGTCGCGGAAGGGGAATCGGTCATCACTTGCCAGAACCGCCGCGGCACGGTGTCGCGCTCTTTCCTCGCCGTCGCCTTCGAAGACGGGGCCATGGTCATCAACCCCGTGCGCAAAGCCTCGGGCCAAAGCATCCTCGACACCCCGGTGTATGGCCTTTACGACCTTTCTTACGACGGCATCGCCCTCGACGCCTACGAGAAGGTGCCTTCTTCCTTCGCCTTGCAGACCAAGGCCTTCGCCGCGGGAGGCGGCTTCTCGACCGCTGCCATCCTCGACAATTGCTCGGATAACCTTGCCTACCAAGACGGCATCGTCTCGATCCTCGGGTCGGGGGAAAGCTATATCACCCTCCTCGAGCCGAGCCTCGGCGTCCGCGGGACGTACCGGTTCGAGGTCAAGGACGCGGTGAACGTCTATTCCTATGACGACCTCCTCATGGCCACGAATTTCTCGCGCGTTGGGGAAGAAGTCGTGTTGCGCGCCTCCCTCGAATCCCTCAAGACCGTTTACGTTCCCATCAAGGAAGGGGACAAGGTCGTCGGGTACAAGGACGAGTTCCTGCCCGGGAAAGAAGGAAGCGAGATCTTCGGCCATTACGATTTCGAGGCTCAGCGCTTCGCCTTCGAGTCCGAGGCCTACGCCTTCGAAAGCGCGTTCTCCCCGGATTACATCGATTGGTATAACGCCACCCCCGCGGTGAAGGAAAACCCCTCCCTTGCCCTCAGCAAGACCCTCCTCGCGGGCATCCGCCTGCAGAAGAACCTCTACGGCAACGGCTATTCCATCAACATGAACGGCCTTTGCTTCCCGAACCACGGCACCTATTCCAAGGAAGGCAAGGGCAAGCTCGTCCCCACGAAGGGCGAGGACTATTTCTTCGGCCCCCTCCCGACCTACGTCGTCGGGGATCCCGCCGCGACCCCGCTCGTCTCGACCCTTGGCCAAGACAACGTCGGCCTCTTGCTCGACGGAGATGGCATCGCCGTCAGCGACCTCTACGTCCAAAACGCGGATCCCGTCTCGAATTTCTACGACCTCACCTACTCCGGGACCGTCATCGACGTCATGGGCAAGGATTGCTCCGTCTCCTCCTCCGTCATCTCCTATGGCAAGGTCGGGGTCCGCGCCTTCGACGCGGAGAACTTCCTCCTCGACAACTGCATCGTGCGCCACTCCCTCGAATTCCATCTCCTTCTTGGCACGGGGAACCGCCTCTCCCTCGAAGAATCCAAGCAAGTGGATCTCTCCATGCAAGATGGGCGCTTGATCAAGGAAAGCGCCTCGACCTTCCTCGAAGGGGGAAGCGCGACCGGCGCGGACGCCTATCTAGGCGCCTTCCTCCAAGCCGGGATGGATGGCAACGTCGCCGCGAAGAAGGACGACGGCTCCTACGTCTACGATTTCTCGAAGGACCTGAGCACCATCCAAAGCGTCCTCGACGAAGACCCGGGGAGCGCCCCCGCCTTCGAGGCGACCGTCAAGGACACCCTCTTCGGCCGCAGCGGCATCTTCTCCATCGCCTTCGAGTCCGCCTTCAACGGACCCTTGCTCCGCGGGGATTTGCCATCCCTCATGTCGGGGATGCTCACGATGCTCGGCGATCTCGCCCCCAAGATGGGCCGCACGAGCGCCCCGGTGTCCCTGAACGTCGAAGGCGACACCCGCTTCTACGACTGGAAGGACCTCGATGCCATCGACATGTCCGCCCTCATCGACGAGAACATCTCCGCCATCCTCAATTCGATCGGCTATGGCGACAAGGTCGTCACGATCGACGACATCTTCCCCATCAAGCGCGCCCTCGGGTCCCTCGCTCGTCAAAAGGGCCAGATCTTCGAGAAAGACGGCAAGCGCTACCTCAACACCGCCCTCGCCTATTATGGCGGCGGCCTCAACCTCTCGAAGGCCACCGGCTTCGACGACGGGGCGTATAATACCTACGGCCCAGAACTCTCGATCGACCTCGTCCTCGACGCGATCGAGCATTGCCCGGGCGGATTATCGAGCTTGCTCGAGAACGCCGTCCTCATGGCCATCGGCGCCCACCCCTTCCGCTTCGTCATCAACGGGGCGCAAGAAGGCAAGAACCCGTTACTATCCCTCGACGCGGCCCCCGCGATCGAAACACTCAAACAGCACATCCAAGGAGGAACTGCATCATGAAAAAAGGAACCATCGGCAAGACGCTCGCCATCCTCGCGGCCCTGACGCTCTCGAGCTGCTCGAATCCCTTCTTCGGGGGGAACGACGAGTTCATGATCACGGACATCACCTATCGCGTGGACGCCGCAAACGGGGACACGATCGTCACGATCACCTTCTCCGACGAAGAGAAGGAACCCCTCGTCCTCACGATCCCCCAAGGCGTCTCCGGCAAGGACGGCGTCGGCATCTCGCACGTCGACGCGACCCTCTCCGAGGACGGGAAATCCGTCCTCCTGACCATTTCCTTCGACGGCAACGCCTTGCCCCCCGTCGAGGTCGCCGTCCCCATCGTCGAGGGACGCGGCATCAAGGACGTCATCCTCGGCCAAGGGGAGAACGGGGAACTCACGATCGCCTTCCTCTACACGGATGGCACGACCACCGACCCCATCGCCATCCCGAGCGGGAAAGACGGCAAGGACGGCGTCGGCATCAAGGTCATCACCGCTTCCGAGCCCGACCCGAATGGCGTCATCACGATTTCCATTGTCCTCGACGACGCGGTCGGCACCACCCTCGATTTCCAGATCCAAAACGGCAAGAACGGGACATCCGTGGCCTCGATTTCCGTCGATCAGGCAGCGAGCCAAGGGGATTATTACGTCCTCGTCGTCGAGCTTTCAAACGGCGAGACCACGCGTTTAAGCTTCGAAAAGCCCCACCCGACCGGCTGGTACTACGGATCGGTCGCCCCGAATAGCCCCGAGGTCGCAAGCGTCGTCCAAAGCGCGGAGCCTGGGGATTTCTACCTCAACACCGTCAACGGGAACGTCTATCAACTCGGCGCGAACGGCACCTGGAATTACCTCTTCTGCATGAAGTCGACCGGCGGCTCGACCGAGACCGTCTACCACGAGGTCGTCTTCGACGCCAACGGCGGCGTCTACCATTCCCCGGCCGGGACGGACATCAGCATCTGGTCCCTTCCCGTCGTGGACGGCAAGACCGCGGACCTTTCCCTCATCAGGACCCCGACCCTCGACGGACATGTCTTCGAAGGCTGGTACACGGATCCCGACAACGTCAATTCGGGGCAATTCACGGACCTCACCCCCGTCACGAAGGATTTGCTCCTCAAGGCCAAGTGGTCCGCGATTTAAGCAAGGAGCGATAGAAGAAGCCGAACATGAAAGGGAACAAGCGCGTCGAGAACATCCTGCCGAGCGGGATCCTCGTCATCGGCCTCGCGGCCATGGCGCTTTTCGGCGTCGGCTTCAGCGCCTTCCAGACCTCGAACGCGATGTCCCCGATCACGAACAGCGTCGACGTCGAGGTCGGCTCGATCATCGAGGGGGGCAAGACCGTCCTCGAGATCAC
>JAEDJP010000066.1 GCA_016296285.1 Bacilli bacterium | reverse complement strand
CCATGGATTCTTCTCCAAGCGGCATCGCGTAGAGGTCGAGGCCGGGATCGACGCCTTCGAGTTTGCCGAGTTCGGCAAGGAGGCTATAGAGGCGCTCGACGCCCATGGCGAAGCCGACGCCGTGGTCCATCGTCTTTGGGCCGCCGAATTCCTGGAGCATGCCGTCGTAATGGCCGCCGCCAAGCAAAGCGCCATAGTCTTTCCCGCTCGGGGAAATCGCGTGGACCTCGAAGACGATGTGCCCGTAATAATCAAGGCCGCGAACGAGAGAATCGTCGATTTCGTAATCGATGCCTTGGTCGTTGAGAATGGACAGGGTGGCATAGAAGCGACTTTCCGCGTCCTCGGTGAGGAAATCCCGCATTTTCGGGGCTCCTTTGGCGATTTCTTGGTCTTCCGGGACCTTGCAATCGAGGATGCGCATGGGGTTGAGACGAAGGCGATCGTGGCAATCCGGGCACATGGAATCGATGCGCTCGGAGAAATAGGCCTGAAGGGCTTCTTTGTAGGCGGCGCGGCTTTCCTTGTCGCCAAGGGTATTGACCTTGATCTTGAGTTGCTCGAACCCGAGCATCGAAAGCGTTTGCATCGCGAGGCAAATGCATTCGGCGTCGAGACGTGGCGAATCGACCCCGAGGACTTCGACGCCTGCCTGAATGAACTGCCGATAGCGGCCGAGTTGCGGGCGTTCATAGCGGAAGACGGGCCCAGTGTAGTAAACCTTGAGCGGGGCGTCCTCGGTGGCGAGCAATTTCTTCTCGCAGACGCTGCGAGCCACCCCTGCGGTGCCTTCCGGGCGCAGGGTCACGGAGCGGTTCCCCTTGTCGAGGAAGGTATACATTTCCTTCCGAACGACGTCGCTTCCTTCCCCAGTCGAGCGGGTGAAAACATCGGTATATTCCAAAACGGGAGTTTCGATAGGACGGTACCCATAGAGCTCGGCGACGGCTTTGAACACGCTTTGGATGTAGGCGTATCCATTCGCCTCTGTTCCGAAGAGGTCGTGGGTTCCTTTCACGGCGATATACGGCATAAAAAACCTCCAAAAGGCCCGATTAGTATAATGCCAAAGCACCCACGCTTCAATATGCGCACGCGCAAGCGACGATCAGTGCACGAGACGTTTGATCTCGAAGATACCCTTGATGCCCATGAGATCGGCGAAGGCATCGGCGAGGAGCTTCGCATCGGTGACGGAAACCGTGAGATCGATGATGACGTTCATGGTTTCGCGGACGAGGTGCGCTTTTAGGTCGAAAACGCCGACGGACTTGGCGCCGAGGGTTTGCAAGATGTCAGCGATGAGGGATGGCCTGTCATTGGCCGTGATCTCGATATCGACGTGATAGGAAGAAATCCCCAAATCCTTTTTCCAGTGGACTTGGACAAGGCGTTGGCCGGAAGAGACGTTCGGGCAATTGGCGCGGTGAACGGTGATTCCTTTTCCCTTGGTGATGTAACCGACGATATCGTCTCCGGGAATCGGGGCGCAGCAATGGGCGAGAGAAATCGCCAAACCGGTGACTCCCCCGGCGACAGCGACCGGTATCTTGTCGATTTCTTTCGGCTTGGTCACCTTTTTCACGTAATCTTGCGGCTGAAGCTTTTTGCGAATCTTCAGGACGTCGAGAACGGCGCTCGGGGTCGGGTTTCGCGCGGAAACGCCGACGAACAGGTCATCGAGGGTCGCAAAATGGAATTCGTTTTCTAAGCGCGGATCCTCGAGGGCTTGCATTGCTTCCTCTTCATCTATGCCGTTGGCTTTGAAAGCATCAAGCAAGTTCGATCTGCCGGCCCGAATCTTTTCCTCACGCATGAAAGCTTCTTGCTTCTTCTGCAGGGCGCGGCGAATATGGCCTTTCGCCGAGGCCGTTTTCGCGATATCGAGCCACGAATCGTTCGGGGAAGCGGTCTTGGAGGTGCGGATTTCGCAAACATCCCCCGTTTTCAAGACGGTGTTGAGAGGAACGCCGATGCCGTTGACGACGGCGCCTGCGGCGGAATCGCCGACTTTGGTGTGGATCTTGTAGGCAAAATCGAGGGTCGTAGCCCCGGCAGGCAAGTCGATGACGCGCCCCATGGGGGTGAAGACATAGACGTTGGCCCCGAAGATGTCGCTCGTGAGGTTCGAAAGGTATTCGTGAGCGGAAACGGAAGAATTCTCGTCGGAAAGGGAAACGAAATCGCGGAACCAGGCGAGGTTGTTCTCGATATCCTTTTGCTCGGCTTGCTGATTGTATGCGCCTTCTTTGTATTTCCAGTGGGCCGCGACGCCCGTCTCGGCGATCTGGTCCATCTCCTCGGTGCGAATTTGAATCTCAAACGCGTTGCCATCCCCCGCGAGAATTGACGTGTGCAAGGACTGATACATGTTGGGCTTTGGCATGGCGATGTAATCCTTGAAACGCCCGGGGATCGGCTTGTAGGTGGAATGGACGATACCGAGGATCTCATAGCAATTCAAAGTCGTTTTTGTAATGACGCGAATGGCGAGGATATCATAAATGTCATCGAAGTTTTTATCCTTCTTATACATTTTGCGATATATGCTGTAAATCGACTTGACGCGCGATTCCATCCGAAAGGGAATCCCTTGTTCGAAGAGGATATCCGCGAGGCGTTTTTTCAGTCCTTCCAAGGATTGCTTCTTTCTCGTAAAGCGTTCGTTGACGAGATTCGTGATGTAAGAATATTTCTCCGGTTCGAGATATTTTAGGGAAAGGTCCTCCAATTCGCTTTGAACCGTGTAGATACCGAGGCGGTGGGCGATCGGGGTGAAAACCTCGACCGTCTCCTTGGAAAGGGCGTGCTGACGCTCTGGGGAAAGGGAATCGAGGGTCCTCAAGTTATGGAGGCGGTCGGCGAGTTTCACGATGATGACACGGACATCCTGAGCCATGCCGAGGAAGATCTTTCGATGGTCCTCCGCCTCAAAATCTTCCGCGGTCATGTGCGAAAGCTTCATCCTTTGGATTTTCGTGAGGGAGTCGACGATTTTGGCGACTTCAGGCCCGAAGGAATCCCGGACTTGCTCGATGGTGACATCCGTGTCTTCGACAACGTCGTGGAGCAAGGCGCTCGCGAGCGTCGCGGGACCGGCCTGGAGTTGGGCGCAAATATAGGCGACTTCGATCGGGTGCTGGATGTAAGGTTCTCCCGATTTCCTGAATTGGGGGCCGTGTTTTTCTTTCGCGAGCTCAAAGGCGCGCTGGACGAGTTCGCGGTCTTTCTCGTTTTTGATATACCCGTAAAAAAGTTCCTTCAAATCTTCGAAGGAATGCATGGGGTAACCCCCGTTCGGGACAAGTGTTTTCTTCTCTTCTGCCATGGAAAATACCTTAGCACATCGCGCGCAACTATCAATCTTGGGTTTTGCTTTCGGCGAAAAAAGTGATGTTCGGCTTCTTCTTATAGAAGTCTAGACCGATTCGCCCATAGAAAGAAACGAACGGGTTCTGGAAAGAAAAGGAGGAACGAGGCATGCGGAAACCGACGATTTTCGCCCCCGTTTGGCAAGTCGCGAGGACGTGCTCCTGGTTCTTGGAGAAGCCCAAACAGGAGGTCGGGACCGAATTCAGTAGGAATCGCGGTTCTTCGTTATCGTGCCCGAAAGGCCCGAGGGATCGCAAGAACCGGAAATTGTCCATCGTGAGCTCGGAAACGTCCATGGGAATGGCTTCCGGTTCCTTCTTTTCCGTTGGGTGCTCTCCGCAATAACGGAGGAAGAGGCTTTTGAGCGCCTCGAGGTTCTCCGCTTTGACGGTGACCCCGCCCGCGAGGTCGTGGCCACCACCTCGCTCGATGAGGTCTCGGATCTGGTCCAAGAAATCGACGAAGGAAAACCCGGGGTTGGCGCGCAACGAGCCTACGAGGAGCGTTTTATCGCCGAAAGAGGGCGAAAAGACGATGGAGGTTTTGCCGTGCTCGGAAAGAAGGCGGTTGGCCAAAAGGCCATTCAAACCTTCGAGGAGGTTCGTGAGAACGAAGATGCCGGAAGCGTTCGAATCCAAGGACAAACTCGAGGCGGCTTTCTTCGTGAGTTCTTTTCGTTCCTCGTTTTGCTCTTCCATCCACCTCGCGGTCGCTTCGACGTCCTTGAAGAGGGCGAAATAACGGACGAGACGGTCAAGAGACCGTTCCTTGACGAGGCGCCCGACCGCGTTGATCTGGGGTATGACGGTCATTCCGAGGATTCGTTCGTCGATGCGCGGGCAATCCCCCGCCAGGAGCCGGATGGTTGGGAAATCGTATTTCCGGAGGAGACGAAGCGCGAGGGCGACGAGCTTTTGGTTGTAGGAGACGAGCGGCATGCAATCCGAGATCGTCGAAAGAGCGGCAAGGCAAGCAAGGTAAGAATCGTCCTTGCGCAGGAGGAATTTCGCGAAAAGATAGGAAAGGAAACCCGCGCTGACGGGGGTTTCCCCAAATGGAATAAGGTCGATGTGCAGAATAGCGAAAGCGTCGGGAAGGATTTGCCCGATTTCGTGATGGTCAAGAACGATGGTATCGATGCCGTTTTCCCGAAGCTCTTTGATTTCTTCGGATGAGGAAATGCCGTTGTCAACCGTGATGACGAGATTTGGCTTTCGAGACAAGATTTCGCCCACGGTGGACCGCCCAAGGCCATAGCCATCGAGATACCTCGAGGGGATCAGGCAGGATACGTCAGCGCCCATCGCGGTCAAGCACGAAACCATGATGGAACTCGCCATGATGCCGTCGCAATCGTAATCGCCAAAAACGAGGATTTGCGCGTTGGCTTCGATCGCCTTCTTGATGCGCGCCCGAACCCTTAAGAGGACCGGGTTATCTGGCAAGGATGGCAAATCGGAAAAAGAGGGTTCGCGCGTGCGAAACGCGAACTCCTCTTCGGAAATGTTGAGATGTTTGAGAAGCCTTTCCCGAAAATCCATCGTCAGTCGTTGATACCGATGAAAATCGCTTCTTCCGGCTCTCCAGAGCGTTTCCTCTTCATGAGGTTCCCACCGGTTTGCTTCTTCTTTTTCTTCGGTCCACTCAAGTGGATCTTGGAGAGCCAAGTCCCGATGCGGGAGGCGATCGGCGTCATGGTGACCAAGGAAAGGACCGCGGCGAAGACGATGCCAAGGAAGGCAAGGAGATAGGGGGAGCAATACGCGACGGGGCCAAGGCCGAACCCAACGAGGGCCACGTAAAGACCGAGGATGGCGAAGCGGAGGAGGTTCCCGGCTTCATAGGAATTGGCGATTTCGAGGGTGGCGTTGCGCTTGGAAGCCGAATTCTTGTCGGGGTCGTGGTCCTCTTTTCGCATTTCCTTTTCGCGGTTCAAGGTGAAGAGGGACGCAAGGAGCGAAACGAGGAAGACGAGGATGAGCCCGAGGCTGACGGCAGGGGCGACGGCGATGCGGGTGTAGACGAAGAAGGAGAGGGCGATGAAGCCGCTGGCAACCGCAACGAGCGTGGCAGCAATCCCGCGAGAGGGCCGATAACGCAACATCATGTAGATGAAGATGGCGGCCAAGCCAACGCCAAGGCCGAGGCAGACATCGCCGATATAGGGCGATTGCTGGTTGGTCCGGGTTTCGTTGAAAGTGACGGTGACGTTGGGGTTTTGATCGCGATCGGTGCCGCCAAGATCCGAGATGGCTTCGGCGAGTTCGATGAGTTGCGTTCCCTCGCTGTTCATGGGAACGTAGGCGCCTTGTCCCGACGCGGCGGAAGGATCCCATTCCCCGATTTCATAACTTTTGTCGAAATCCAAGACCGAGTTCAAGCGGGCTTCGTAATAGAAATAGTAATAGTGGGTGCCTTCGGATCCTTGGTCCGGGGTTTCGTAGATATCCTTTGGGGTTTCCGAAACGGAGAAGGAAGAAACGTAATCGGCAAGGGGCTTCCCTTCGATGGAGTAAACGTGGAACAAGTCGGAATGATCGGTGGATTCCGCGTCATAGATATCGCTAACGGAAGAGAAGTTGTCGACGGAAATGCGGTCTTGCTCGGTCGATTTGACCTCGAGACGAAGGACGGTCGGGTTGTCGATCGCGGAGCTGCGGAAGATTTCCCCATCATGGGTCACGCCAATGCCGATGGTGGCGCCGATACCGCCAAGGACGAGCAAGGAAGCGACGATGTAGGCGTACTTTTTGCCTTTCGTGAACTTCTTCTCTTGAAAAGGCCCGAAATAGGATTGCTTTTCTTGCGCCATGAGGTTCGGGATGCGGTCTTTGCGAATCCCGAAGAAGCGATCGAAGGAACCGGCAACGGTCGAATCGTTGGCGATGAGCCAACCCATGAAACGCGTGCCGATGAGGGAGGTGAAAATGCTGAAGAAACCGCCGATGGTCAAGATGACGCCACCCGCGCGGCAGACGGACCCGCCGAGCAAATAGAGGAAGACGCCGAGGAGGATTGCGATAAGACCGGAGTCGACCATCGGCAAAACGGAGGATTTGGAGGCTTCTTGATGCGCTTTCTTCAAGGTTCTGCCCTTGTAGACTTCGTTCTTAAAGCGAGAGGTGTAATAGAGACTTTGGAAAAGGCTCACGAGGAGAGTCCCAATCATGCCGAGCAACGCAGCGATGTTGAACTGGGTCCCGAACGCGATGAAGGCGGCCAACGTCGCGATGACGGTGGTGCCGGCAACCGCGATTTCCTGAAGGGCGAACATGCGTTCGAACAAGGCAAGAATCACGACGAGGAGCACGAGCCCGACGATCAGGGCGATCATCGTGGGGCCAAAGGCCATCGAGACGGAATAATCGCCGAGATTCACGAGGGAATCGACCGTCGCAAGACGATCTTCGCTATAGGTGAAGTGGACGCGATACGCCGAGGAATCCGCGCCGCTTTGATCGCTCTTGTATTCGTAAGCGGAGGCGTTGAATTTGCGAACGAGATAATTCGCGGCATCCGTGGCTTCTTGAGCGTAGGTCGGGTCATAGCTCCCGTTTTGAGTCGCTTTGGAAGAAGGGATCAATTGGAGGTAGGGGTGTTCCTTGTCGCTATCGCCATCCTCGTAATAGACCATTTGGTCGTCAACGGCGCTGCCCTCATAGAAGATGTGGGACGCGACGTTGGCGTCGCCTTTGTCCTCGTAGCGGTCGCTTTCCTCGCGGTTGGCCCAAAGGACGACGTTGCAGGATTTCCCGGCGGTCGTGACGTTTCCTTCCTCGTCTTTCTCTTCTTCGACGGTATTGTTCTTG
>JAEDJP010000065.1 GCA_016296285.1 Bacilli bacterium | reverse complement strand
CATGACGAGGGAATTCCCTTGGATCCGTTGCGCGCCTTTCTCCCCGAAGAGCCTTTCGACGCGTTTCTCGCAAGCGTGGCCCCGAAGAAAGAAGAAGCCTTGCTCGCCGCGCTTGAAAACCTCGGGGTGAAGCCTTTCATCCTGACGACCGAAATCGCCCTTCGCGCGTTGCCCGCGCACGTTCAAGACCCAAGCGAAGTCGGGATCGACTTGCTTTTGGATGCCCTCGGGGCAGAAGAGAGGGACGCGATCATCATCGACCTTGGGACCTGCAACAAGGTGATATATAAGAAAGGCGGGATGTTCGAAGGCGTCGCCATTTCGCCGGGATTCGCCCTTTCCTATCGCTCGATTTTCGGGAATGCCGAGAAAATCCCCCAAGCACGGGTCTCCCTTTCTTGTGGCCCTCTTGGCAAAAACACCCCCGACGCCCTTTCTTCCGGCATTCACTTCGGGGGATGCAAGGGGCTCCTCGCCCTCGCCGAGGCCATCGACCCCGCGGGGAACAAGCCCCGCATCCTTACCGGCGGGGCCGCTTCGCCCCTCCTTGCCCTCTTCCCAGGCTGGCGTCATGAGCCCGACTTGCTCGCCCTTGGGATGAAACGCCTTTCGGAAACCCTTTCCTGACTTTCCCGTATAGGGAAAAAGGCTTATACTTATCGTCGCGAACGCGTTTTGTCGCGCCCGAAAGGAACTCTAATACCCATGCCGAATATGAAAAAGCTCGCGAAGCCCTACGAGAAGAAGGCGATCGACGCCCTCAAGGTCTTCGTTTCCAAGAAATCCGTCTACGACCCGTCTTCCATCGAGGAAGGCGCCCCTTATGGCAAGGGGGTGAAAAGCGCCCTTGATTACCTCGCGAAACTCGGGAGGGATTTCGGTTTCCACGTCGATACCTGCGATGGCTACGTGACCGAGATCACCTGCGGCGAGGAAGGCCCCATCATCGGGGTCTATGGCCACGCCGACGTCGTTCCGGCGACGGGCAAATGGTCCACCAAGGATCCTTTCAAGGCCGAGATCGTCGGCGAGAAGAAGGACGCCAAGATGATTGCCCGCGGCACAAGCGACGACAAGGGGCCGGTTATGGCCGCCTTCTACGCGATGAAGCTCCTCAAGGACAACGGCCTCGTGAAGGGCTACCGCATCCGCCTTTGCGCCGGCGGTGACGAGGAACGCGGGTCGAGCTGCCTCAAGCACTATTTCGAGGATCTCCACAAAGAGCACTGCGCCCTCGGGTTCACCCCGGACGCCGACTTCCCCCTCATCTACGCCGAGAAAGGCATGGTGAAGCGCTGCTTCCTCAAGAAGCAAGTCGACCTTTCCCCGATCATCGGGATGGACGGCGGGGTCGTCTCCAACGCGGTCAACGACAAGCTCGTCGTGACCTTGCCCCTCGACGAGAAATTCGAAAAGGCCTTCATCGAGGCCAAAATCGACGGCGAAGTCCGCAAGGAAACGGGCTTCATGATCGCGATTTTCCGCGGCAAGACCGCCCATGGCTCCACCCCGGAACTCGGCAAGAACGCCGCTCTCGAAGCCTTCTCGTTCCTCGGCTCCTATTACCACATCGACTTCCTCTCGAACCTCGCGAAGGCCCTTTCCGATCCGAATGGCAAATCCTTCGGCGGGGATAGCCTCTCTCCCGAACTCGGCCTTTCCACGTTCAATTACGGCATCGTTTCCTACGAATCCAACCGCAAGAACCTGAGCATCTCGGTCGACTACCGCTACGGGGAGAAAGCCGATCCCGAGGCCGCCCTCAACGCGCTGCAAGACGCCACCAAGATGGACGTCCATTGCGAAGGCTACGTCGCCCCGCTTCTCTTCGACAAGAAATCCCCGCTCGTCTCGACCCTCATGAAGAGCTACCGCCACATGACCCATCGTTTCTTCGACAAGCCGATGGCCATCGGCGGGGGCACCTACGCGAAGGAAGCCAAGAACTGCGTGGCCTATGGCTCTGCCTTCAAAGGGCATCCGGGCGACATCCATTCCCCGAACGAATACATCTACATCGAGGATTTCCTGAAGCAGATCCCGCTTTACGCGGACGCGATCGCTTCCCTCGGGAAGGTCGCTTCCAAGTGAGGGGCCGTTACAAGGCTTGGGCCAAGCCTTTCTTGGAGGCCCATGGCGAATTCTGCGTCCCGAGGATCGACCCCGCGGACCCCTTCTACGATCATCAACCCCTTTGCCTCGAAATCGGCATCGGGAAAGGCGACTTCATCCTCGGCTACAGCGCCTTGTTCCCCGAGGGCCATTACCTCGGCCTCGAACGGGACGTCTCCATCATGGGGATGGCCGCGAAGAAAGTCGAGGAGGCGGGCAGGACCAACATCCGCCTCTGCGCCGAGGATTTCGACGACCTTTACGAAGGGCTTTCGAAACTCTCTTTCGACGTCATCTTCCTCAATTTCAGCGACCCCTGGCCCAAGAAGCGCCACGAGAAGAGGCGTTTGACCTTCCGCCCGCGCCTCGAGCGAATCCTCGCCTTGCTGCGCCATGGCGGGGAGCTCCGCATCAAGACGGACAACGACATCCTCTATCCCTTCACCCTCGAGCAAATCGAGGGAATCCAAGGCGTGACCATGACCGTCAACGAGCCGGATTACGCGTTCGATGCCGCGCTTGATTGCCAAAGCGAGTACGAGCGCAATTTCCGCGCCAAAGGGCAGAAAATCCACCGCATCATCCTCAGAAAGGAGTGAACATGCCAGCCTTATTCTATTCCCCGTCGACCGGAGGCGATGTCCTCTACGTCGCCTATCCTTCCCCCGCCCCCGTCGAAAGCGTCGCCGAGCATGGCGATGTCGTCGCCCTTTACGCCTCGGGCCAGATCGTCGGGATCAACGTCTTCCACGCCTCCAAGCATTTCGTTCTTTCTGGTAGCGGCCTCATCCCCTTGCCGGATGCCGCGTTGCTTGAAACCTTGAATTCGTTGCTCCAAGATGCCGGCTTGGCCCCGTTATCCTTGGCAACTTCCGGTTACCGCGTCTACGAGGTCAAGAAGGTCGAGGAACACCCCCTGGACGAGAAGAAGTCGATCTTGACCCTAAGCGACGGGAACAAGGAAGCCGTGACCTCCACCCGTTATCGCCTCGAGGCCGGGGATCGCGTCGTCGCCCTCGAAAGCGGGCACGCCCGAGGCAACGGCACCTTCTTCGAGGCCTCGGTCATCCGCAACATCCCCCAGGACGTCGAGATTTGCTCCGAAGCGGACCTCGGGCTCGGGGAGGAAAGCAAGGCCGCTTATCGCCCGACCAAGGAAATCGGGACGGATTTCTTCGCTTGACCCATGCAAAAGTCAAGGCGGGAGTCACCCCGCCTTTTCTTTTGTTTCGCCATTTTCCGAAAAGAAATGTAAATCTTTACATTCTTTTTTCATCAACGCGCGCGTATGGGTATATAATGAGGGCGTACGGAGGTATTGCCCATGGATAACATGAAAGACCGCGTCACGATTTACCAAGTGGCGAAAGCGGCAGGCGTTTCCCTCGCGACCGTCAGCCGCGTCATCAACAAGCAGGATTCCGTCACCCCGGAAACCCGCGCGAAGGTCGAGCGCACGATCCAACAGCTCGGCTACAAACCTTCCGGCCTTGCCCAGGCCCTTGCCACCAACCGCACCACCAACATCGGGGTCATCATCCCGAGCGCCAACTACGTCTACATCTCGAACTTGCTTTCCGGCATCACCGAGACGGCGAGGGATCGCAACTACGTCCTCACCCTCTTCGCGACCTCCCATAGCCGCACGGAAGCCATGATGATGATGGAACGCGTCATCTCCACGCACGTCGACGGGGCCATCGTCTTCGATGACCAGCTGATGCCCGAGGACATCGAGAAGATCTCGTCCTACAACGTCCCGACCGTCGTCATCGACAACAAGGTCCGCGGGGAGAAGATCGGCGACATCCATTTCTCCTATAGCAGCGCCCTCAAGCGCCTCATCGTCGACTATTACGTCCACGGCGGGGAAATCCCGATGACCTTCCTCCACGTCCATAACGCCGGGCGCTTGCTCTCCCGTTGCGAGAAGGTGTTCATCGAGACCCACAAGGAGCTCGGGAAACCCTATAACGTCATCAACAGCGACGACTCCTACACGAGGACCTACAACGATTTCCGCGATTATTTCTCCAAGCCCGAGAACCGCAAAGGGTATTTCATCGGGTATCGCGATTCCCTCGCCTGCGCCATCATGAACGCCGCGACCGACTCCGGCCTTTCCATCCCGGACGACATCGAGATCCTCTCCCTCGTCGGGACGAAATACGCCTACATCGTCCGCCCGACCCTCTCGACCCTCCACGTCGATATGCACGAGGTCGGCAAGCGCGCGATGTACATGCTCACGGACCTCATGAACCGCGACTTGATCGACCGCTCCGCCCACTTCGACGCGACCTTCGTCCAAGGCCAATCGACGAAGAAGCGCGGCTAAGGCAACCCTTCGACCCCCGGAAGCCCCGGGGGTCTTTTTTTGCGTTCCAAACGAAAAATCCGGGCGATTTCAACCGTTCAAAATCGTGGAATTCCGAAAAATCGAGCGTTTTGCAAGATTTCGAAAAGTGGCGTGCCATCGAAGGTTTCTTGCTCATTCGAACAACGGGAATGATTTACCGATTCACCGATTTAATTTTCTAACGAATCGGGATTCGCAGTTTTATACTTATCCCGAAAAGGAGGCTTAAACATGCCCAATCGATTCATTCTCAACGAGACTTCCTACCATGGGAAAGGCGCGATCGCGAACGTCGTGACCGAGGCCAAGGCCCGCGGCTTCAAGAAAGCGTTCGTCTGCTCCGACCCCGACCTCATCCGCTTCGGCGTCACCACCAAGGTCACCTCGCTCCTCGACGAGGCTTCCTTCCCCTACGAAATCTATTCCGAGATCAAGCCGAACCCGACGATCCAGAACGTCCTCGACGGCGTCGAGGCCTTCAAGAAGAGCGGCGCCGATTCCATCATCGCGATCGGCGGCGGCTCCAGCATGGACACCGCGAAAGCCATCGGCATCATCATCGCGAACCCGGAATTCGCGGACGTGCGCTCCCTTGAGGGCGTCGCCCCGACCAAGCACCCCTGCGTCCCGACCATCGCCATCCCGACGACCGCCGGCACCGCCGCGGAAGTCACGATCAACTACGTCATCACCGACGTCGAGAAGAACCGCAAGTTCGTCTGCGTCGACCCCCACGACATCCCGGTCGTCGCCATCATCGACCCGGACATGATGTCCTCGATGCCGAAGGGCCTCACCGCCGCGACCGGCATGGACGCGCTCACCCACGCGATCGAAGGCTACATCACCAAAGGCGCCTGGGCCCTCTCCGACATGTTCCACCTCGAGGCCATCCGCCTCATCTCCAAATCCCTCCGCGGGGCGGTGAACAACACCCCCGAGGGACGCGAAGGCATGGCCCTTGGCCAGTACGTCGCCGGCATGGGCTTCTCCAACGTCGGCCTCGGCCTCGTCCACTCGATGGCCCACCCCCTCGGTGCCGTCTATGACACCCCGCACGGCGTCGCCAACGCGATCCTTCTCCCGACCGTCATGGCCTACAACGCCGAAGCCACCGGCGAGAA
This sequence comes from Bacilli bacterium, assembly GCA_016296285.1. Lineage (GTDB taxonomy): Bacteria > Bacillota_I > Bacilli_A > RFN20 > CAG-826 > Alloenteromonas. Next base: position 1,612 of record JAEDJP010000065.1, on the reverse strand, counting down.
GTACCGCGAAATCGCCCGCGCGATGGGCGTCGAAGGCGTCGATGCCATGACCCAGGAAGAATACCGCAAGGCCGCGATCGACGCGGTCCGCACCCTCTCCGTCGACGTCGGCATCCCGACCTCCCTCAAGGACATCGTCAAGGAAGAAGACCTCTCCTTCCTCGCCGACAGCGCCATGGCGGACGCCTGCCGCCCCGGCAACCCCAAGGAACCGACCAAGGAAGACGTCATCGCGCTTTACCGCTCCTTGATGTAAGAAAAGGCCCATTCAATCCCCGCTTCGGCGGGGATTTTTTCATGGCTTTTCAAACCCGTTTTAGCACTCGCCACCCGAAATGGACAAAAATTAGCACTCATCTATTGACACTGCTAAAAAAGAGGCTAAACTCTTTCTTGCAAGTGAGAAAGGAGGGAACGAAATCCCTATGATTCAACCCATTCACGATTACGTCCTGCTCGAGAAGCTCCCGCAGGAAAAGAAAGTCGGCGCCATCGTCCTGGCGACCGAGAAGAAAGCCGGCAACGTCGCGACCGTCATCGCCCTCGGCGAAGGCAAGCGCGACGAAGGCGGCGTCCTCATCCCCTTCACGGTCAAGGAAGGCGACCGCGTGATCTACCGCGAATACGCGGGCACCGAATACGAGGAAGACGGGCACAAGTACCTGCTTCTCAAGGAAGAAGACATCCTCGCGATTCTCAAAGACTAACTTCGGAGGAATTCCAACATGGCAAAAGAAATCAAATGGGGCAAATCCGCCCGCGACGAGATGATCGAAGGCGTCGACATCCTCGCCAACACCGTCAAGCTCACCTTGGGCCCCAAAGGCCGCAACGTCGCCCTCGACAAGGGCTATGGCTCCCCGACGATCACCAACGACGGCGTCACGATCGCCCGCGAGATCGAACTCAAGAACAACTTCCAGAACATGGGCGCCAAGCTCGTCTACGAAGTCGCGAACAAGACCAATGACGTGGCAGGCGACGGCACTACCACCGCGACCTTGCTCGCCCAGGCCATGATCCACAACGGCATCGCGGCCGTCGAGAAAGGCGCGAACCCCGTGTTCGTCCGCGCCGGCATGGAAAAAGCCGGCAAGGCGGTCGCCGAGGAACTCCGCATCGCCTCCCGCCCGATCGACACGAACGCCGACATCGAATCCGTCGCGACGATCTCAAGCGGCGATCCCGAAATCGGCAAGCTCATCGCCCAGGCGATGGATAAAGTCGGCAAGGACGGCGTCATCACCGTCGCGGATTCGAAATCCGTGGATGACGAGCTCGCCGTCACCGAAGGCCTCGAATTCGACAAGGGCTTCGTCTCGCCCCTCATGGCGACCGACCGCGAGAAGATGATCGCCGAGCTCGACGGCGCCTTGGTCCTCGTGACCGACCAGAAGGTCTCGGACATCAACGCGATCCTCCCAATCCTCAACCACGTCGTCGAATCCCGCAGCGCCTTGCTGCTCATCGCGGATGATTTCGATAGCGACGTCACCTCGACCCTCGCCCTCAACAAGCTCCGCGGCACCTTGAACGTCGTCGCGGTGAAGGCCCCGGAATTCGGCGATGCCCAGAAGGCCGCCCTCGAGGACATCGCGCTCCTCACCGGCGC
>JAEDJP010000064.1 GCA_016296285.1 Bacilli bacterium | reverse complement strand
CTCGACGAGGAAAAGGCCAAGGCCCTCGATTTCAAGGCCATGGCCAAGCGGTTCTGATCGCTTTCCCCTAAAACAAGAAAGAAAACTCTTGTTTCTTTTTCCGCGAAACGCGGATTGAGGGAACGGCAAAAGACTTTTCTCGTGTCCCGCCTATTTCATCTTCCCGAGCAGGCTCATGTATTTCTTCGGGGTGATCGCGTATTCCTTCTTGAACACCTGGATGAAATGGGAGACGTCTCCGAATCCCGTCTTCGCGGCGATGTCCTTCAAGGGCATGCGCTCATCGAGGTAGCCTTTCGCGATGTTGAGCCGTTTCTTGTTGATGTATTGATGGATCGTGGACCCGACTTCTTTCTTGAAGAGGTGCGAGAGGTAATACTCGTTGAGGCCGACGTGGCTCGAGAGGTCCTTGATCGCGATCTTCTCGGCGATGTGACCCTCGATATAATGAATCGCCTGCAGGATGACGGGATTGCCGTTTGGACGGAATCGGACGTCTTGGTGCTTTTCGAGGTAACGGTTGATCAAGATAAAGATCTCGCGGAAGGCGTTCTCGTATAGGAGGTCCCTCCCGAAGGCGTCGCCCTTCTCGATCGCGTCGATCTTCTCGGCGAGCTTCTTGAGCTCGAAGGCGAAGTCGAGGTCGCGGATGATGTAGTTCCCGTTCTTGTTGAACGCCTCGACGGCCGCGAGGAGGTTCGTTTTCTCCGAGGACATCTTCTTGACGAAGCGGGGGTAAATCCAAAGGACGTTCCGTTTGTAAGGGGCGTTCTCGTCGTGGACGATCAGCTGGTGCAGGCAATGCGGGGGGACGATCACGAAGTCGAAGTCCTTGAGGGGGAACACCCCTTGCTCGATGACGTAATCGACGGATCCGGACATGTAGAAGAAGAGCTCGTAGAAGTTGTGCTCGTGGAGGTTCACGAACCGGAACTTGGAGTCGTCTTCGTTATAGAACCGGAAATCCTCCTCTTCCTCGAGGAAGGCCTTTTCGACGGATTCCAGCGAATCCCTTACTTTTTCGCCCTTGTTTTCCATGGGCTTGATTTTATCACGGATTCTCAGGTTTCGAACAAAAACTATGAAAAAGTTGCTATCAAAATGTGATGAAATCTACAAAAATATCGGTAAAAAGCGCAAGTTCATAATATAAACGAATAAAAAATACTTGAATATTGCTTTCAATCGAATAGAATGGAACCAACTTCCCAGGAGGAACAACATGAAAGATCTGAAGGCTGTGATCCTAGATTTGGGGTCCAATTACAGCGACGGCAACTTTTTCGAGGCCGGGAAATACGAGCCCGGCACGCACATGACGAACACCCCGTTCTACGGGTTGCTCATCGCCCACCCGACCGCGGGCTACATCCTCTACGACACCGGCGATCCCGCGAAGGAAGACTGGCCGGAAGCCCTTCGTCCCCTTTGCCAGGTCATCGACGCCCCGGGCAAGAACGTCGTCGATCAGCTCGCCTTGCTCGGGCTCAAGGTCGAGGACGTCAAGCACGTCATCATCTCCCACATGCACATTGACCACATCGGCGGCCTCCACCATTTCGCCAAGACCGCGACGATCTACGTGAACAAGACCGAGTTCCAGGACGCCCTCACGCTCACCCACCAGTCGGACAGCGACAACGACTTCGGGTTCTACGTCCGTTCCCTCGTCGACGTCATGGCCAAGAAGGTCGTGCTCGTCGACAAGGACCAGGAACTCTTCCCGGGCGTCCACCTCATCAACGTTCCGGGCCACGTGAGCGGCCTCATGGCCCTCCGGGTCGAGCTTGAAGGCGGGGACATCCTCCTCACCTCCGACGCGGCCAACATGGCGAGCAACTATTTCGAAGGCATCCCGGGCGGCATCGTCTGCTGCGGGGACAAGGCCGCCGAATCGGTCCAAAAGCTCCATGCCATCCAGAAGGAATGCGGCATCCCCGATGACCGCGTGATCTTCTCTCACGACGAAGCCCAGTTCGCGAAGCTTCCCAAAGCCCCGGATTGGCTTGCCTGAAAGCGCATCGACACGGGGGCCGCAAGCCCCCGTTTTCTCTTTGATTGAAAGGAGGTACCCATGGTAGGTACAGTTTTAGCCGCGTCCGGGTGGGATGTCGTGAACATCATCGGCCTCGCGCTCGCCCTCGGCGTGCTCATCGTCCTCATCTTCAAGAAAGTCCCGACCGTCTTCGCCGTCTCGATCGCCGCGCTCGTGGCAGCCGTCACGAACTGGAACGTCGGGGGCGAGGGCAACATCTGGCGCGCCCTCAGCTTCTTCGCCCAAGGGACGGGCAACACGTTCTTCCAGTTCCTGTTCGTCTTCTTGCTCTCGACGATCTACGGCGAATTGATGGCAGGCCTCAAGATGGCCCAGTCCATCGCGAATTTCTTCATCAAGATCCTCGGAAAGAAAGCCTCGGCGATCATCATCGTCGTGACGACCGCCCTTCTTGTCTATGGCGGGGTGTCCGCGATGGTCGTCGCCTTCACGGTCGCCCCGATCGGCATCGCCCTCTTGCGCGAATCCAACATCTCCAAGAAGTTCCTGCCGGCCCTCATCGCCCTCGGCCAATCGACCTTCGCCCTCACCGCCCTCCCGGGCTCGCCCCAGGTGAACAACATCATCCCGAGCGCTTATCTCGGCACCTCCTCGACCGCGGCCCCGGTCCTTGGGATCATCGCCTCGGCCCTCATGCTCGGCCTCGGCCTTGCCTATTTGCTCTGGCAAATCGCGCGCTCGAAAAAGAAAGGCGAGGCGTTCGAGGAAGACCTCGTCCCCGAGCAATACAAGAAAGAAGAGGGCAAAAGCGGAGAAAAGTTCCCGAACGTCATCCTTTGCTTCTTGCCCATGGTCCTGCTCATCGGGCTCTTCATCCTCTTCGAGAACGTCTCCTTCGGGGACTATTCCTTCTCCAAGCAATACAACGGCCTCGCCTCCGTCTGCACCGCGATGGCTGTCTCGATCCTCTTCATCGTTGTCTATGGCCTCGCGACCAAGCGGGGCAAGGAAGTCCTCACCATCGTCAAGAAGGGCAGCGTCGACTGGATCGTCCCCCTCCTCAATTTCGCGATGATCGTCGGCTTCGGGACCGTCATCCAGAACCTCAACGGCTTCAAGGTCCTGACGAACTGGGTCATCGGCCTCGGCAGCAATTACCTGACGGCGGCTGTCACCGTCTGCCTCCTCGCGGGGGTCACGGGCTCGGCCTCCGGCGGCCTCAAGATCGCCCTCAATAGCGAGGATCTCGTCGCTTCTTGGACCTCCTCGTCCATGGACATGGGCGCCCTTCACCGCGTCATCTCCGTGGCTTCGGGCGGCCTGGATTCGCTTCCCCATTGCGGGGGCATCCTCGCCGATTTGCAGGTGTGCGGCGAAACGCACGCCAGGAGCTACATCCACATCTTCGTCGTGACGGTCGTCATCCCCATCATCGCGACCGCGGTCCTCGTCCTCCTCGCAAGCCTCGGGGTCACGCTCTAGCATCCGGCCTTTTTGTTGGCTCGCATGCAGGAAAGCGCCATCCTTATTTCAGAAAAAGGCGAAAAATTGAAATAAGGAATGAAAAAATGGCCCTTTATTTCAATGAAATGCCAAAAACTGAAATAAGAGATAAGATTTAGCGTTTAAATTTCAAGGAGTTCGCGCATGAATCGAGCAGCGGTCTCTCGGTTGGCACATACATCTATTTTGTTAAGAAGGGCGGATCCGTCGTCCTGTCCGTTCGGAAAGGCTCTAAGGGATTCCTTGGCTTCGGAAGCTATAAGGTCAGTTTGAAAGTCGCCGATGAAATCAAAGTTACCGGCACGACGACCGCAGGGGCGTCTTATACATTGGGGGTCACGGGACCGCATACCGTTCTTTGTGCCAAAGCCTAACCTTTTCTCCCTCATTTTCCGCCTTCCCTATTCGCCCGCGTGCGTTATAATGGCAGGCGTATGAGTTACGATCACAAATCCATCGAGGCCAAGTGGCGCTCGATCTACGCGGAGAAGAAGCCTTTCTACTGCGACACCCACGACTTCTCGAAGCCGAAATACTACTGCATGGACATGTTCCCCTACCCTTCGGGGCAAGGGCTGCACGTCGGGCACCCGGAAGGGTACACCGCGACGGACATCGTCTGCCGCATGAAGAGGATGCAGGGCTATAACGTCCTTCACCCCATGGGCTGGGATGCTTTCGGCTTGCCCGCCGAGCAATTCGCGATCAAGAACAACGTCCACCCCGAGGGATTCACCCGCGCGAACATCGCCCACTTCAAGGACCAGATCAACGCGCTCGGCCTTTCCTATGACTGGACCAAGGAAACCGCGACGATCGACGAGGACTACTACAAGTGGACCCAATGGATCTTCCTCCAGCTCTACAAGCACGATCTCGCTTACGTCGCGGACATCCCCGTCAATTACTGCCCGGAACTCGGCACCGTCCTCGCGAACGAAGAGGTCATCGACGGCAAGTCCGAGCGCGGGGGCTTTCCCGTCATCCGCATGCCGATGCGCCAATGGATCCTCAAGATCACGGCCTATGCGGATCGCCTCGAGAAGGACCTTCGCCTCCTTGATTGGCCCAAGAGCACCCTCGAGATGCAGAAGAACTGGATCGGCCGCAGCGAAGGGGTCGGCATCACCTTCCGCATCGTCGGAAGCGAGGAATCCTTCGAGGTCTTCACGACCCGCGTGGACACCCTCTTTGGCTGCACCTATTGCTGTCTCGCCCCCGAGCATCCCCTCGTCAAGAAACTCGTGACCCCGGAACAAAAAGAGGCGGTCCTCGCCTACGTCGAGGAAAGCGCCCGCAAGAGCGACCTCGCCCGCACCGGCACGAACCAGGAGAAGACGGGCGTCTATCTCGGCGTGTCCGCCATCAACCCCGTCAACGGGACGGAAATCCCCGTCTACGTCGCGGATTACGTCCTCGGGTCCTATGGTTCCGGCGCCGTCATGGCGGTCCCCGCCCACGACACCCGCGATTACGCCTTCGCGAAGAAACACGGCCTCCCCATCATCCAGGTCATCGAGGGCGACATCTCGGAAACGGCCTACACGGGGGATGGCAAGCACATCCATTCCTCCTATGCCGACGGCATGGACATCGAGGAAGCCAAAGCCGCGATCACCAAGGACCTCATCGAGAAAGGCTGCGGCAAGCGCGTCGTCAATTACAAGCTCCGCGACTGGATCTTCTCCCGCCAGCGCTACTGGGGCGAGCCGATCCCGATGGTCACCCTCGAGGACGGCACCGAATTCCCCGTTCCCGAGGACCAGCTTCCCGTCCTGTTGCCCGAGATGGATCGCTACCAGCCTTCCAAGGGCGGCAAGCCACCCCTTGAGCAAGCCCCCGCGTCCTGGCTCGACTACGAGACCCCGGATGGCCGAAAAGGCAAGCGCGAGACGAACACGATGCCCCAATGGGCCGGTTCCTGCTGGTACTACATCCGCTACATCGATCCCCATAACCAAAGCCTCATCGCGGACAAGGAACTCCTCGACCACTGGCTGCCCGTCGACCTCTACATCGGCGGGGCCGAGCACGCGGTCCTCCACCTCCTCTACGCGAGGTTCTGGCACAAGTTCCTCTACGACATCGGCGTCGTTTCCTGCGAGGAGCCCTTCCAGAAGCTCTACCACCAAGGCATGATCCTCGGCGAGAACGGCGAGAAGATGTCCAAGAGCCGCGGCAACGTGGTCAACCCCGACGACATCGTCGTCTCCCACGGCGCGGACAGCCTCCGCCTCTTCGAGATGTTCGCCGGCCCGCTTTGCGACGTGAAGCCCTGGTCCACCCGCGGCCTCGACGGCGCCCGCCGCTTCATCGAGCGCGTCTATCGCCTCGTCGACGAGGAACCCTACCTCTCGATGCTTACCGACGAGAATTCCCACGAGCTCGACGCCTCCTACGCCCAGATGGTCAAGAAGGTCGGCGAGGATTTCGCCTCCCTCTCCTTCAACACCGCCATCTCCGCGATGATGGTGTTCGTCAACGACGTCTACAAGGCCAAATCGATCTACCGTCCCTACCTCGAAGGCTTCGTCAAGGCGTTCTCCTGCGTCTGCCCCTTCGCCGGGGAAGAGATGTGGCAAAAGCTCGGCCACGAAGGCCTCATCGATTACGAGCCCTGGCCGACCTACGACCCCAAGGCCCTCGAGAAGGACGAGGTCAAGATGGCGGTCTCCGTCAACGGCAAGACCCGCGACGTCCTCCTCTTCCCGGTCGACGCCACGGAAGAAGAGGCGGTCAAGATCGCCCTCGCCTCCCCGAAGGTCGCTTCCTTCGTCGAGGGCAAGGCCATCAGGAAGGTCATCTTCGTGAAGGGCCGCATCCTCAACATCGTCGTCGCCTGATTCCCCTTCGCTTCATGAGCGGCCCCTTCCCCGGGGCCGCTTTTTCTGGACGTTCGCGGTTTTTCGGATCTGGATTCGGCAGGGAGCATATTCTTCGCTATACCGAACTTGTGTAAAAATCTAGAAATAAGTATAATGGAATCGTGAGGTTCTCCGATGGATATCGACATCATGATGGAAAGGCTGAACGCGGCGTTCGGGGCGAATCGCCCCATTTTCACGGATGAGATTCTGAACGAGTTCGCGGAGCTTTCGCGGCCACGCGTCTTTCAATTGCTCAAGAAGGCGGAAGGGGAAGGCAAACTATCGCGCTTTTCGCAAGGCGTATATTTCATTCCCACCAGAACCCGTTACGGGACTTCCGTTCTCTCGGTCGAGGATGTCGTGAAGAAGAAATACGTGGCGAATCGCGGCGAAATCAACGGGGTCTACGGCGGCTTGCAACTGCGTCAGAGCTTCCATCTGACGGACCAAGTCCCCAGCGCGATCGAGGTCGTAACGAATCGAGAGACGACATGGGTTCGTTCCAAGAGAGTCAAGAACCGGCTCGTCATCCTCCGGAAAGCGCGGGCGCCCATCACGAAAGACAACGCGGACGCCTACACTCTCCTCGAGCTTTTTTGCGATTTGGACATGGAGGAGTACTTCGCGAATCGTCCCGCGCAGAAGGAAGTCATCCGTTTCGTGAGGGACCGGGGCATCAAAAGCAAGGACGTCTTTTCTCTCGCCGCCTCCTTCCCGTCCAAAGCGACGAGGAATATCGTCGCAAGCGGTATCGTTCATGAATTTGCATAGAAATCCCAAAGAATTCAAAGAAGCTCACCCTCTTCGTCGCCTGATTCCCCTTCGCTTCATGAGCGGCCCCTTCCCCGGGGCCGCTTTT
>JAEDJP010000063.1 GCA_016296285.1 Bacilli bacterium | reverse complement strand
TTTTGTGGTAAATTAATCCCAATGAAATGACGCCCGGCCCTCACGCGCCGGTAAGCCACGAGGAAACCACCCATGGAATTACGTGAAGTCAAAACGAAGAAGGAAATCCGGGACTTTGTGAATTTCCCCCTTCGCCTTTATAAGGGAAACCCCTATTTCGTCCCTTGTTTCTACGCCGACGAACTCGCCTTGTTCCGCGACGATTACCTTTATCGTGACCAGGCGGATTACGTCTGCTATAGCGTCTATGACGGCAAGAAAATCGTGGGACGCATCGTCGGGATCCTCCAGAAGGTCTCCAACGAGAAATGGAAGCAAAAGCGCGTCCGCTTCAACCGTTTTGACTGCATCGACGACCAAGAAGTCGCCGACATGCTTTTGAACGCGGTCGAGGATTGGGCGAGGAGCCTTGGGATGGACGAGGTCGTCGGTCCCCTTGGTTTCAGCGACATGGAACGCGAAGGCCTCTTGATCGAGGGTTTCGATTACCTCTCGACGTTCGAAGAACAATACAACTATTCCTATTACCAACGCCTCATCGAGAACCACGGCTATGCCAAGGAAGTCGACTGGCTCGAACGGAGGCTGTTCCTCAAAAACGGACCCTCGGAACGCCTCGCCCGCTTCTCGGACCGCATCATGGAACGGAACCACCTCCATTTCGCGACCGCGAAGAACACGAAGGACTTCCTCAAAAAATACGGGGACAAGTTCTTCGATCTCTGCGAGAAGACCTATGAGCCCCTCTATATGACCGTCCCCTTCTCGGACAACATCAAGAAGAGCCTCATGAAGAGCTTTCAGCTCATCATCGACCTCCGTTTCGTCGCGATGATCCTCGACGAGCAGGAAAACCCCGTGTGCTTCGGTCTCGTCTTCCCTTCGATTGGCAAGGCCATCCAGAAGTCCGGGGGCCGCATGACCCCGGCGACGCTTGTCCGCCTCCTCCACGCGATCAAGCATCCGCGCGTCTTGGACTTCGCCCTCATCGGGGTCGATCCCGCCTACGTCAATCGCGGCATCCCCGCGGTGCTCCTCAGCAAGACGCAGGAATACCTCTCCCGGGCGCACATCGAATTCGCGGAGACCAATTTGAACCTCGAGACGAACCAATCCGTCATGAACCTCTGGAAGAATTTCGATAACATCCAGCATAAACGCCGCCGCTCGTTCCTCCGGTCGCTTAACGAAGCCCCGAAAGAAGAAACCAATGAATGAAAAGAAGGCCGACGTGCCTTCTTTTTTATCAAAAAAGCGCCCTAGGGAACCTAAGGCGCGATGGAGAAAACGGTGATCAGTTGTGCTCGTCCTCGAGATCCTTCGCGAGCTCTTTTTGCTCCTCGATGAATTCGTTGGCGGCCTTGACGTCTTTCCTGGTGACCTTGATGTCGGATTTCTCGTCCCTGCCGATCACGACGTGCGGATAGGCGATGTCGATGCCTTTCTCGGTGAGGATCGAGCGATAGGCGCGGAGAAGATCCCTCTGGACTTGGAAACGATCCTCTTCCTTGCAGGTCGCGACGATCTTGACGGTGACGTTGGAATCCTTGTATTCCGTGACGCCCTTGTAGAAGGGGCCCGCGATGATGCCGGGGATCTTGTCCTTGAGGCTTTCGAATTTCTCGTCGAAGAGCTTTTCGATGTATTCGATGGGGACGTCATAGGGGAAATCGCAGTCGACGACTGCAAGAGAGGGCTCGCGGGAGAGGTTCACGATGTTCTTGATGTCGCTGTGATTCATGATCTTGATGTTGCCCGCGGCATCGAGGAGCTTGGTCGTGCGGATGCCGATCTCGATGACTTCGCCGCGGAAGCCGTCGATGGAGATGATCTCGCCCGTGTTAAATTCGTTCTCGAAGATGATGAACATCCCGGCAATGATGTCGGCGATGAGGGACTGGGCGCCAAGACCAACGATAAGGGTCAGGATGCCGACCGAGGCGATGAGCGCTTCCGTGTTGACCCCGCAGGCCTTGAGGACGTAGATGATGACCGCGATGGCCGCGCCGTATTTGACGAACCCGTCGAGCAAGCTCACGACGGTTTTGGCGCGGTCGCCTTTCCTCGCGCGGATGCGGAAGAGGGAACGCAGGATCTTCGCGATGGAGAGGATCAAGCAGACGTTCACGGCGCTGTTGACGGCGATTTGCCAAAGCGCGGGGGCCACCTCCACGAGTTCCTCGCCTTCGAGCTTGGTCTCTTTCACGATCCAGATGACCTTGTCGTAGAAGGCGGTCGAAAACGGGGATTTCGGCGCGGCGGCTTTCACGATCGCGAGGGCGATGTAGGCGAGGATAAAGGCGGCGGCGAGGCCGAACCAGATCCAGTGCCACATGTTCTTTTTGTTGATTTTGCTCATGTTTTTGTTCTCCTTTCGCAAATCAATCAGACGGACGTTTCATAATGGAAGGGGCAGCTTTCCTTCCCGCGGACGGTTGTCGCTGCCTTGATCTCGTCCCCTTCCCCGTATTGGAAGACCGCTTCCCCGTCGATGACGAGCCCGAAGCTCGCAAGGCCGTAAGAGGAGAGGTCGACTTCGCAGGAGGCGTAACCGCCCGTGGAGAAGCTCGCCTCGGGGACGATGACCTCGAAGGGCTCCCCGGCATCCGGGGTGATGGTGAGGGTCACGTCGCCGACGACCCTCGGCCCCTTGACGTCGAGATAGAGGATCCCGCTCCCGGAATCGAAGTACGCGGAGGCCGGGCTCGCGTTTGGGTAACGTCCCGCGTCGTCAAGGCCGAGTTCCAAGGTTCCGGAAGGCCAGCCGCGGTCGAAGACCGAGTAGGCGGTGTCCCCATCCCTCAGCATCGAAGCGTATTTGATGGAGTAGATGCCCCGCGGGATGTTCTCGAAGGAAGCGATGGGATCGTTTCCGATAAACTCGTAGAAGATGGATTCATCGGAGACGGAGCAGTCGTACAAGGTCACCTTGTAATACATGTCGTAGGTCGTGTCCTGAACGCTCATCTGGAGATAGACGTTCGAGGTGCCGTCCTCGTTATAGGCGACATAGGCATCCCCCGGCATTGGGTTGGTGCAATAATAGCTTGGGAGATTCTCGTAAGTCGGGATGACGAGCGTCTTGCTGAACTGGTTGACCTCGATGTCGTTGAGGAGGATGCGGAAGGTGTAGGTCGCTTCCGCGTCGAGGTTCATGAAGCGGACGGGATCCTCGAAGCTTCCCAAGGCATCGGTGGAAGCGACGAGGGCCCCATCGATGTCGAGGGCCTCGATGGAATAGGTGTCCCCTGGATTGAGGAACCCGTTGAAATAAAGGAACACGGGGGCGTTTTGCTGATTATCGTAAGACGCGTTGTAGGTTGTGTTGAAGATCTCGCAGCGATCGAGGGTCACGAACGAGGTGATCGAGGCGTCCACGGTCAAGGATTTCGTGGAATGCTTATAAAGGGCCCCTTCGTAAGTCGTGATCTTCCCCTCGGGATCGCCGTTATGGAAGATCACGTCCGCGGTGACCTCGATGGTCGGGTGCTGGCTCAGGGACGAGAGCTCGAGCGTCTTGGATCCGCCCACGAGGTCCGAGGAAGGGAAGGCGAAGGTTTCGCTCGACCCGTCGTCATGGGTGACCGTGACGGAGACGTCGCCCACGATTTCCTGGAACATGGAAAGGGTGAGGGTCTTGTCTTGGACGCTTGCGTTGAAGGCGAAGGCGTCCGTCTCGACGGGGATGCCCTCCTGCGAATAGAAGGAATAGTAGTTGCCGTCTTTCACGAAATAGGAATCGAATGCGGCGACATAGAAGCTTTCCTGCACGTTCATCACGCGCGCCAAAGGGCCTTCGGAAAGGGAAACGTAGGAATCGAGGCTCGCGAACGTCTCGTCGAAAAGGCGGATGCTCGTCTCGAATTCGCCCTCGATCCCCGGGGTCAAATAGGCATAAAGGTTGCTCGTGCCGTCCGCGTTGAACGTGGAACGGTAGGCGAAATCGACCCCCAAGGAAGGATCGTAAAGGTATTGATCCTCGACGAGGATGGACCGCGTCTCGACCTCTGCCCCGTCTTTTTGGAAGGCCAAGGTGAATTCCCTCTCGCCCCGTTCGACGTTCGTGAAGAAGGCTTGGCCTTTCTCGATGGCGACGCTTGTTCCCGTGACGGCGTCCGAAAGCGTCGCGGAAATGCCATCCGCGATCGCCCCGTCGAAATGGAAGACGATGTCCGAAAGGATGCCGGACCCATCTTCGCTTGGGTAGTAATCGACCTTGTAATATTGGAACGCGAGGGTCCCGACGTCGATGGGATCGGGAATGGATTCGCTGGAAGAACTCTCTTCGGAGGAAGATTCGCTTGAGTTTTCCTCGGATGACGATTCGCTGGAACTCTCTTCGGAGGAAGATTCGCTCGAAGTTTCCTCGGATGACGATTCGCTCGAACTTTCTTCGGATGAGGATTCCGAAGAAGAAACGTAGACGATTTCGGAAGAGGAAACGGTTTCGTCGGTCATGCCCTCGACGGGAACGACGCCGGTCGTGACGGCGACGAAGATCGCGGCGACCCCCGAGATGACCCCGGTGACGCCGATGCTCGCCCCGACGGAAGCGGTGCCCGAAGCGGCGCTCGCGGCCGCGGCGGAAGAAGAGGCGGAGGCAGAAGCGGTAGAAGAAGTGCCGTTCATGAGGTCTTTCGCCTCATCGATGCTCATCGTGGAGGATTCGGATTTCTTGGGATCCGCGCTTGGTTTCGCGGTTTCCGGGACGTCAAAATGCTCCGTGTTCGCGGGCTGCGTCTCGTTGACGTGGTAGCGTTCCGCGGGAAAAGGCTCGTTCTCTTTGCACGATTGGTATTCTTCGCAATCGTAGGTCTCTTTTTCCAAAGCGCTTTCTCCTGCTCGCGGAACGATATGGCATAGCCATTCGTTCACGTATGTAACCTTACGAGGACGAGTCTTCCAAATGGACATTTTGTTCGCTTTTGATTACTTTTCACACGCGAAGCCAAGAGAAATGAGACGAATGGCCGCCATATCTTGTCGCGAACTCGTTTCGCACCAAAAAGAGGCGGGTGAATGGTCGTTATCGTTTCCGAAAGCAACGTTTCCCATTCCTCTCGTATGATTCGATAAACCTTAAACACGATGCCATAGCCTTCGTTCTGGTATTGTTCGATAAATCGGCATCGATACATTATCTCGGTCTTCGCCGAGATTTGTTCGTTCTCAAAAAAAGTGCGGTAAAAAGTACACAGCATTGTTGTTTTTACCGCAGTATTTTCTATAATAATAGCCGGAGGAATCCCTATGTACTATCCGCGAACGATTGAAAACACGCTGTTGAGGATGTCGAAAGAATTCGCTTGCTTGGTGATTTATGGGCCAAGGCAAGTCGGCAAATCAACGGTGGTTTCGCACCTCTTTTCCTCTTTTTCCCAAGTCACTCTCGATGATATCGATGACCTGACCCTGGCCTTGGACAATCCAAAACTCTTTCTCGACAACTATTCTTGGCCTCTTCTCATCGATGAAATCCAAAAGGCCCCCAAGCTTTTGGATGAGATCAAGAGGCGGATTGACTCCCAAAAGAAGGAGTGGCTTTTTCAAGGCGAACCGTATCGTCTGATGTACGTTTTGACGGGTTCAAATCAGTTCGAATTGCAGCAGGGAATCTCCGAGTCCTTGGCGGGCAGGGCGGGAATCTTGGACATGAATTCGTTTACCATGGCGGAGAAAGAACTCCGGCCAGGGGAACCGTTCATCCCGGATTTAGCGCTTCTGCAAAAGAAAGAGGCACAATTGGGAAAGTCATATACCAGAAAAGAGATTTTCGTTCAGATCTTCGAAGGCGGGATGCCAGAGAGGGTTCAAGGTCTTTCGACGCGCGAGGATTTTTATAAATCCTACGTCACGACCTACATGGAAAAGGACGTGCGAAAGCTCATCCAGACAAGCAGCCTAAACGCCTTCCGGACCTTCTTGACTCTTGTGGCCCTTCGGACGGGGCAGGAACTCCATTACGACGATCTCGTGAACGGTTGTGGCGTCGATGCGCGCACGATCAAGCAATGGATTTCGATCCTCTCCGCCTCGGGACTCATTTTGCTTTTGCAACCATATCTCGCGAATGCGAACCGCCGCATCATCAAAGCCCCCAAGCTCTATTTCATGGATACCGGCCTTTGCGCTTATCTATGCGGGTGGCCGAATGCCGAGATGCTCGAGAACTCCTCGATGGCCGGGGCGTTCTTCGAGACCTTCGTCGTCAGCGAGATCGTCAAGAACTTTCAAGCCGCGAACCTCGATTACAGGAATGCCCTCTTTTATTATCGCGACATCGACCAGAAAGAGATCGATCTCCTCTACGTGAAAGAGCAAACGATCACCCCGATCGAGATCAAGAAAGGCATTCGTCCGTTAAAACCGAGCAAGAATTTCTCCGTTCTTTCGAAATACGGGATGCCGATTCGGACCGGATTCGTGATCGACGCGACGAATCGCATTCGCCCGATCAACGAGAATGTTTATGCCATTCCTGTGGGATTGGTGGATTAGGTTCGGTAAAAAGTACATAGCATTGTTGTTTTTACCGCAAACTCAAAAAGCGCATTGATGTTAGCCTTTTCGTTTGCCAGAGCTTTTGCGCTTTTGACGGGCATCACGTCTTGCAGTTGCAATGCCGAAGCCGCAGAACCCGCAAAATGCTACAACTGCGGTTATTGCGGGAACACATGCGTTAATGGATGCAACGACAATTGCTCTAGATGCTGGAAAAATTTTGAAAGAATCACAAAAAATCGATCGAATAGCGATAATCGGTCAAACGGGTCAAAAGGCCGATAGCCTTTGGCTCTTTTTGGCCTCTTCGGAAAAGAAAACGGAGCATGGGGTAAGCGTTTTTGGGAGGATTGGCGTTTCGTTTACTCTTCCCAAACCCAATAACCGTCGTAAGCAAATCCGGTTTTGCCGATCAAAAGATCCGAAGAAGGAACGCGTCGCTTTGGAAAACGGGGCATTGCTCGTAGATGTTCATGATGGCGGGTTCCTCCAAAAACCTGAAAAGAGAAGGGACATACCCTCGTATTTTGGCTTCATTCTGGATTCTAAATCCCCAAAGAAGGTTACAAAGAGGGTTCGTTGTTCAAGACCATCGCTTCCTTTTCGCCTTTGGGAGTTCTGCGCAAAGCCTTGAGAAGCTCTTTGCCGTCCACCTCGCTTACGGGGAGCATTTCCTTTGCCCCTCAGAAACTCCGATTGTCAAAATGGATACTAAGAAGCCGCGCCTTCCTTTTAGGGCGTGCAGAGTGATTGTCGGATTCCCCGTACTGAAATGCTTTCGCTTTGTAAGCGTATTTAAATCCGCGTTCTTACAAATTCGAACCCGAACCGCCATGATTTCCGTGCCAAAAGGAGGAAAGGCGGCATGGCGAAAGGCGGCGCCGGGCCAATGCCGTTAGCCGGGCGCGTCGCGAAAGGGCGCGCGCGGCCTTGCCGACGCCCCGGCCGCGATCTGGCGACCGTCAGCGTCATTTCAGGTCGTATCTCTTGCAAAGCTCCCACGGCAAAAGGTCGGAGTAGTCGCCCTTCGGGTCCCTGCCCGCGCAGAGCTCGAGGCACTTGGCGACGTACT
>JAEDJP010000062.1 GCA_016296285.1 Bacilli bacterium | reverse complement strand
TCAGACTAATTGCCGAATGCAAGGGATAAACGGACATAACATTTAGAATCAGCAACGGTAAAGAATTTGTAAAAAAACGTTGTATCTTGAGCATGGCGGGCGCAAAATAGAAGGCTACCCACGCGAAAAACACATAGATGTCCCCGTTATTTTTCGTTTTTCGTATCAGGATAGTATCGTCCAATCTTGGCTGGAGTGCAAATCTTTCGAACGTGAAATCGCTTTCTTTCACTTCGTTGTTTTCCCGCTCCTTTGCGATGACTAAGGTTAAGGCGGACATGGTCCATTTGATTGATTCAGGAATAAAGGAGAAACAATGAAAAAATCAAAGTTCGCCGCTGTTGCCGTCCTCTCTGTCCTTGCCGTTGGTGCGGGATGCCTCGCTTCTTGCGGTGGTGATGCGGAAGACAACGTCATCAACATTCAGTTCGTCCCTTCGAACGATCCGACCAAGCTCGCGACGCTTGCCAAGCACATGGAGCCGATGCTTCATGAGATCGAGCCGAACTACGAATTCAAAATCACGACCGGCACCACCTATGCCGCGACGACCACGGCCATGCTCGCCGACCAAGTCGATATCGGCTTCCTCACCGCTTCCGGCTATGCCGAAGTCACCCTTAAGAACCCGGGCAAAGTCGAAGTCCTCATGACCTCCGTCCGCGATGGATACAAAGTCCAAGAAGACTACAAGACCGAAGACGAACAACGCGCCGCGATGAACGGTGAAGTCTCTGGCTATGAATACCTTGGCCAGCAGTCCGAGAGCAAGGTCAACTGGTACACCTCCCAACTCGTCGTTGCCAATCAGTACTACGTCGACGCCAACAAGGATGGCAAGATCGACATCCTCGATATGGCTGGTCTCACCGTCGGTCGCATGGGCTCCACTTCCGGCGCCGGCTACCTCCGCCCGCTCAAGTATCTCCACGACCATGGCATGGAAATGGTCGACGAAATCACCGATGCCTCCAAGCAAATCAAGGGCATTGACTATGGCAGCGCCGGCTACAGCGCCGCTTGCCAGGCCATGATGGATGGCGATGTCGCCGGTTTCTGGGGCTACACCGATGTCCGCTACTCCAACTTCTACTCCAAGACGGACAACGAGCACTATCAGGACAAGAAGCTCTTCACGGACTACAAGGTCATGGCGATCACCGATGGCATCTACAACGACACCATCTCCGCTCGTTCCAACCTCTCCGACGCGAAGAAGGAAGCCGTCAAGCATGCTTTCAAAGAGCTCATCAAAGATGGCAGCAAGGACGAAGAAGGCACTGGGGCCTACTACCTCTACAACCTTTATTCCCACACCGGTTACACCGATGCCAAGGATAGCGATTTCCAGGGCGAGCGCGACTTCTATCAGTTCTGCGTCGACAACGGCATCATCAAGTAATTAACGATTCGACCCATAAAGGGGAGCCCGGCTTTGACCGGCTCCCCTTTTGCCCGATTTATAGATGACAAATGAACGGAGAATCCCATGATCCAATTCGACCACGTTTCCAAGACGTATCCCAATGGATATCAAGCCCTCAAAGATGTGAATCTCACGATCAAAGACGGCGATTTCGTCTGCATTATCGGCCTTTCCGGGGCTGGTAAGTCCACGTTGATCCGCACCATCAACAAAATGCACCCGGTTACCGAAGGGAAGCTGTTGGTCCAAGGCGAGGATATTAGCGAGGCAAATGGAAAGAAGCTTCGCGCGATCCGCCGCCGCATCGGCATGATTTTCCAATCCTTCAATTTGGTGAAACGCTCGACCGTCTACAAGAACGTTTTGTCCGGCCGCGTCGGTTATCACAATACCTTCGAGTGTTTGTTTGGCATCTACACGAAAGAAGAGAAAATGCTTGCCCTCCAATGCTTGGACAAGCTTGGCATTCTCGATAAAGCTTACGTCCGCGCCGACCAGCTTTCCGGCGGCCAGCAGCAGCGCGTCGCCTTGGCGAGGGCCCTTTGCCAGCGCCCCGAAATCATCTTAGCCGACGAACCCGTTGCGTCTCTAGACCCTGTCACGACGATCTCCGTCATGGATGACTTCGCCCGCATCAACAAGGAAGGCATCACGATCGTCGCGAACATGCACCACGTCGACCTTGCCGTGAAATACGCGACCCGTATCATCGGGATTCGTGCTGGCGAAGTGGTTTTCGATGGACCGAAAGAAGCGGTCACCGACGAAGTCCTCATGAACATCTATGGCAGGGCTTTGAAGCGCGAAGAGAATTTGGGGGTTGCCGATGCGAAGTGAAAAAATGAGCGCTTTCTGGCATCGTCTTCGCTACAAAACCGTCGTGGTGGCAGAAGACGAAAAAGGCGTTCCCACCAAAACCATCGAGAAGAAGATCCGCTACACGTGGCTTTGGGCTTTGCTCGTCCTGGCCATTTTCGCCATTTGCTGGATTTTCGTCCCAATCCCCAACAAGATCCGTTTTGACCAAATCTCCACGATCTTCTCTCAGCTGTTCACCCCATCCCCGTGGTCTTTGAAAACCTCTGAGGGATGGTGGAATTACCTTTGGTTCACTGCCTGCAGGAAAATCTGGGAAACCGTTGAGATGGTTTGGATCGCGACCGTCCTTGGCACGTTGCTCGCGGTACCCTTTTATCTCTTGGCGTCCCATAACGTCTGCGCGTCCCGCCCAGTGAACGTCGTGCTACGCGTCATCATCAACATTATCCGCACGATCCCGACCTTCGTCCTTGCCATTATCGGGGCCATCTTCTTCGGGTATTCTTCGACCGCCGGCATTTTCGCGATGACGGTCTTCACGTTCGGCATCATCTTCAAACTCATGTACGAATTCGTCGAGACCCAAGACATGAATCCGTTCGAGGTCTGCATCTCGAATGGCGCGAATCGACTTGAGGCGTATTGGAACAGCCTTCACCCAGGAGTCTATCCGATGTTCCTCTCGAACTTCGTTTACACGTTCGAAATCAACATCCGCGCATCCGTCATTCTCGGTTTCGTCGGCGCGGGCGGCATCGGCCAGCTCCTCAACGACGCGACCTCGCAGACGAACTGGGATAAGGTCGGCGCCATCTTGGTGCCGCTCTTCATCGTCGTGTTCGTCTTGCAACTCTTCTCCAACGCATTACGCCGGAGGATCGCCAAATGAGAAAACAATTGACGGAAGAGGCTTACAAGGCCCTTCCTTGGTACAAGAAACCTTTCTACGCGATCCTACGTCATTTCTCGACGGTCGAAGACGCTTATTCCGCCCGTCCCAAGAAATGGATTTATAACATCGCCTTCGCCGCCATTCTCGTGGGCACGCTCCTTTGGTGCTGCCTTGATCTGGGCACCTTCGAGTCGTTCCGCAACCCGAATTGGGCGAAACTCGGGAAGATGCTTTCCGCCTTCCTCCATCCGGATTTCGACTACATGTTCGGCCTGAATCCCAATTCCTTGTTCAAATTCGAGGACTCGGTCGTTTACCAAATCATCGAGACGTTCGCGATTGCTTTCATCGGCACGGCGATTGCCTCGTTGCTTTCCATCCCGCTTGGGTTCCTCGCGTCTCGCGCGATCGTAGGGAAGTGGAGCATCGTCTCTGAAGTGATTCTCATCATCATCCGCACGGTCCCGGAAATCCTTTTGGGCCTCGTCCTCATTCAGGTCTTTGGCTTCGGTCCCTTCACCGGCGTCGCGGTCCTCTCCATCCACTCGATCGGCATGATTGGCAAGATGTATGCCGAGCAGCTCGACATGATTTCTCCGGAGCCTCTCGAGGCTTTGGACGCGGTTGGTGCGACCCCCATTGCCCGCCTCCGCCTCGGGGTCGTTCCCCAAGTCGCCCCGAATTTCCTGAACGTCATCCTCTATCGCTTTGACTTGAACATCCGCACCGCCTCGTTGCTCGGCCTCGTCGGCGCGGGCGGCGTCGGTTATCCGATTTCCATCTATTCCCAAGGCGAACGCTGGCCCCAGCTCGCTTCCGTTCTCTATGGCGTCATCTTCCTCGTCATCGCGATTGACCTTGTGTCCGGCGCCATCCGAAAGAAGCTGCTTTGATGAGACGCCTTGTTTTGCTTTCTGGCCTCCCGGGCTCTGGAAAATCGACATATGTCCGCGCTGCTTTTCCTTCCGCGGTCGTGATTTCAAGCGATGAGATTCGTAAAACCATGACGGGTTCTTACGCGATTCTCGCCCCTGATATGCAAGACGTGTATCGCGCGATGATCCAGAAAGCCAATGAGGTTTTTCGCCAGGAGAAGGACGTGACCGTTGTTTTGGACTCCACGTTCCTAGACGAGAAAAGAAGAACGCTCTTCCTCTCGCAAATCGAAGGCGCGGAAGAAGTCTTTCTTGTCGCTTTGCTTTACCATTCCATCGATACCGTCCTGGCGCGTAACATGTCTCGCGACCCGGAAAAAAGGGTGCCGGAATCCGTGATTCGCGAAATGGCCCTTCGCTTCCGATTGCCCGAGGGCGAGGAAAAGAAACGATACACCGACGTCCAAACGGTATATATTGATTAGCATGGAACTCA
Organism: Bacilli bacterium; assembly: GCA_016296285.1. Lineage (GTDB taxonomy): Bacteria > Bacillota_I > Bacilli_A > RFN20 > CAG-826 > Alloenteromonas. Next base: position 3,130 of record JAEDJP010000062.1, on the reverse strand, counting down.
AATTTCTTGGCTGCGGCGATTCGTTTTGCTTCGCCCTTGGCAACAACGCGGCATTCTTTTTCGAAGGCGACCATCTCTATTTCCTGGACATGGGGCAAAGCATCTTCGCGAAAGCCCTCGAAAAAGGCTTGATCGCCAAGGCGAAAAAGGTCACGGTTTTCGTCACGCATTGCCACTTGGATCACATCGGTTCTTTGGGAGAAGCGGTCACGTATTTCTCCGTGTTTCATCCCGAGATTCCTTTTGAAATCGTCTATCCGAACAAAAATTTTCTTGCGGCCCGACTTGGCGATCTCTATCCCCTTGATAAAGTCGCGGTTCACGAAGAACTGCAAGGGACGATCGATGGGGTTTCCTACCGTTTTGTTCTCGCGAAGCACATCCCGAACTCCTATGCGATCTTCCTGAAAGACGGCGCCACCTACCTTTATTATTCTGGGGATAACGCGACGTTAAACGAAGAGGCGGTGAAGCTCCTGCGCGAGGGGACCCTCGATGCGCTTTACCAAGACGTTGCCAAGGCGACGTTCGCCTATCATTTCGGGTTCCCCGATTTTGTGGCCGCGATCCCCGAAGACTTGAAGAGCAAGGCGTTTGTCATGCATGTCCCATCCCCATCGTATCTCGAAGAAGCGAAATCTTTGGGATTCGGCGTGCCAGACCTCTTGTAAGTTTCCCCGTTTATGGGACAATGACTACGAATCTGGAGGCGGTTTATGATCGACCAAGAATTACGGAATATTTACCTGAGGGAAGAGAAAAGGCAAAACGGCGGAATCGAGCTCATCGCGAGCGAGAATTATCCGTCCCGGGAAGTCCGAGAGGCCTGCTCTTCCATTTTGATGGCCAAATACGCGGAGGGTTATCCAGAGCATCGTTATTATGGGGGATGCGTCAATGTCGACGCGGCCGAAAACCTCGCGATGGAACGGGCCCAAAAGCTCTTCCATTGCCGTTACGCGAACGTGCAACCCCATAGCGGGTCGCAAGCCAACTACGCGGCCTATCACGCCGTGATTCGTCCCGGGGACAAAGTCATGTCCTTGATCTTGAATGACGGCGGGCATTTGACCCATGGGTCGCCCGTTTCGTTTTCCTCCGAGATGTACCGTTTCGTCCATTACCCACTAGGAGAGGACGGGCGCCTGGATTACGACGTCATTGCCAAGCGGCTTGACGAAGAGAATCCCAATCTCTTTTTGGCAGGTTATTCCGCCTACCCCTTTGCCATTGATTTCCGTCGCATGAGGGAGATCATCGACGCGCATAACGCCCATGCGGAAACCCCGTGCCTTTTCATGGTGGATATGGCGCATATTGCCGGCATCATTGCCGCGGGATTGACGCAAAATCCCTGCGAATTTGCCGATATCGTGACGACAACGACCCACAAAACATTGCGCGGCCCGCGGGGTGGGATGATCCTGACGAACCGCGAAGACCTGGTGAAGAAGATCAAAAGCGCCGTGTTCCCGTATGCCCAAGGCGGCCCTCTTGAGCACATCATCGGCGCGAAAGCGACATGCTTCGCCGAAGCTCTCGAGCCATCCTTCAAGGAATACATGGAGGGCGTCCTCCGTAACACCGCGGCTTGCGACGAGGAACTCCGGTCCCTTGGATGCGTGAGTTCCGGGACGGAGAACCATCTCTTCCTCTTGGACGTCCTCGCTTCCTTCGGGATCTCGGGAAAAGAGGCGCAGGCGAAACTGGAAGAGGTTGGGATCACGACGAACAAGAACATGATCCATGGGGATACTCTGAAACCTTCTGAATGCTCTGGGCTTCGCATCGGCTTCGCGGCCGCGACGACGCGCGGTTGCACGGAGGAACAGGCCCGCGCGATCGCACGCTTGATGTTCAAGGTCTTGAAAGGCGCGATTTCTCAAGACGAGGCCAAAGAAGAGGCGGCGGGAATCGTCTCGACTTGGAAGGATGTCATGACCCTTTGACAATTCGGAAAATTTCTTGTTGAAGGGAAAGTGGCCAAGCGCTAAAATACACAAGCCTTTGAAAGAAGGCGAATGGACCGTTAGCTCAGTTGGTAGAGCAGCTGACTCTTAATCAGCGGGTCGCGGGTTCGAGTCCCTCACGGTCCACCAGTAGACAATTGGAACGAAATCGTTCTGATATACATTCGAAAGACGCGAGACAATCGCGTTTTTTCTTGTCTATGGGCCCGCCTCTGACGATATCTTCGGCATTGCAAGACTCAAGGATATTCCAATTTACCAATACGACTCCTACACGATGAAGGAGAACAAGAAGGACAGGGAAACAAAGCTTTCGGAGGTGAAAACTGATGAAAGGTAAAAGCTCATTGTTTGGCTTTCCTGATTCTATGGGAAAGTGGAAAACCAATTCTTCATCTTCAAGTAAAACTATTAGCGGCGGGCTTTTCGCTAAAAACCATTCCCACCCTCATTCTTTGCCCATGACATCGGTTCCCAATTCAACAATTGAACAAACAGATGATCAAGGCAAGATAATTCGAATTAGGCACTATGATGAAAATGGGAATGCGTATAAAGATGTAGATTATACTGATCATGGAAGACCCGATACGCATAAAGTCCCGCATACTCACATTATCGAAATAGGTGAGATAATCGATAGAAAGAAAGGAGCCAAACCTCATGTACATTGACGTTTTCTTAAAACTGATATCTCAAGGATTTGATGTTTCGTTCAATTACAAAGATGTCTTCTATACAATCTCTGTAATTGATGAACGAGATGGAGATAAAAAATATGGTCTTGGATCGGATAACGGGTTTACTGCTGATTTTGAATCCCTCGACTCGATCCGATCGTTCGTAATTATCGACAAGACGATTGAGGACATTGTTTCCTCCGTACCCGATAACGAAATATTTTATTAATCTTTTAAGCGTAATCTCGACAACAAATCTGAGCGGTTCGTATTCTGAGTCGCTTGGCCCACCACTTCATGAGAACACCTCGCATCATGCGAGGTTTTTTCTTGCTCGAGATGGGAATGTTTCCGTTCCTAAGCAGCCCGTCTCTGCTCTTGCAATGGATAAACTTACGTTTTCTTATGGACGAGGGCTTTCCGGCTGTCATTATAAGGTAATTTGTTTCTACTTCTTTTTGGGCTTGATAACGAATTTCC
>JAEDJP010000061.1 GCA_016296285.1 Bacilli bacterium | reverse complement strand
ATTTCCTTAGTCGCGGTTTCCTCGTTTTTCGCCTTGAAACCGGTCATCCATCCGCTCCGATTGTTTCATTTGATAGCCTCGTTGAACATGCCGTACAATATTTTGGCTTCGTAAGGAGGCTTTTTATGTCCGAACTCATCATCCGCGATCTCCGCGTCTCCGTGAAGGGCACCGAGATCCTCAAAGGTGTGAATCTCACCATCCATAGCGGCGAAACAGTGGCCCTTTTAGGGCCAAATGGCCATGGCAAAAGCACGTTGCTCGGCGCTTTGATGGGCAACCCCAATTACACGATCACCGAAGGCAAAGCCTATCTCGATGGCCAGGATCTTTTTGCGATGAGCGTGGACGAGCGGTCGAAAGCCGGCCTTTTCCTCGCGATGCAGTATCCTTCCGAGATCCCCGGCGTCAACAGCGCCGATTTCCTCAAGGCGGCGATGAACGCCCGCCGCGAGAAGCCGATGAGCCTCTTCCAGTTCTATAACAGCCTCAAGAACGCTTACGCCGAGATGGGCATCCCTTTCGAGATGAGCAACCGCAACCTGAACGAGGGCTTTAGCGGCGGCGAGAAGAAGAGGAACGAGATCCTCCAGATGAAGCTTCTGGACCCGAAATTCGCGATGCTCGACGAGATCGACTCCGGCCTCGACGTCGATGCGATCAACGTCGTTTCCAAGGCCATCAACGAAGAACAGGGCAAAGGCCGCGGATTCCTCGTCGTTTCCCACTACGCGAGGCTCTATGATTTGATTCATCCGACCCGCGTCGCGATCATGATTAACGGGCGAATCCAGTTGGAAGGAGATCCCTCCATCATCACGCGCATTGACCGCGAAGGCTACGAATGGCTGAAGCGGGAACACGGCATCAAGATCGAGAAGGACAATGCCCCCATGAACGACGTCTCGATCGGCGTCTGCGCCACCCGGGAGGCGGTTGGTAAATAATGAATCATCTTTTCGTCGACCCCAAAGGACAACTCGATGAGATCATCGTCGAAAACGAGGGTATGTCCCCCTTGCTTTTCGCATTTTTCAAGGAAGCGAGCAACCGGGAAATCCGGATTCGCGTCAAGGGGAACGCCTCTGTCAAAATCGCCTTGGCGGACTTTTCGCAAGGCAAGGCGGAAACCCGCGTCGTCATCGATCTTGACGAGCCGGGCGCGTCCGCGGAATTCCATGCGGCAGTTTTGTCCGCGGGGGATGACCGGAAGACCCTAGTTGCGAACTGCTTCCATCATGCCCACCACACGGAAGGCTTGATCGAAAGCTATGGCATCGCCGAGGGGAACAGCCACCTTTCCTTTCTTGGCAAAAGCGACATTTCGAGGGGGGCGTATGGTTCTAAAACGAGGCAAAGCGCGAAAATCATCGTCTTCGATGAGCATTGCGTCGCCCAAGCCTCCCCCGTCCTTTGCATCGATGAGAACGACGTGCAGGCAAGCCATGCCGCGGTCGTCGGGAAGCTCAACGAAGAACACATCTATTACCTCTTGTCGCGCGGGCTCTCTCTTACGGATGCAAGGCGCCTGATTTCCCTTGGGTACCTGAAACCCATCGAGGCTTTTTTCGAAGGTGAGACCAAAACCCGAATCGAAGAAGCGATTGAAAGGGGGATTTGAGAATGGACGTCGAAAAGATACGCCAGGACTTCCCCATGATCCGCAACGGGACCACGATGCAAGGGAAGCCCCTTGTTTATTTGGATAACGCCTCCACGACCTTCAAGCCGGATGCGGTGATCGACGCCGTCACGGACTATTACACCAGGGAGACCGCCAATTCCCATCGCGGGGATTATGACCTTTGCTATGCCATGGACCAGATGGTCCTGAACGCTCGGAAAACCGTTGCTGATTTCATTCATTGCGACGATACGGAAGTGGTGTTCACAAGCGGGACGACGGGGAGCTTGAACCTCGTTGCTTACGGGTATGGTGCCAAGTACCTCAAACCGGAAGACGAGATTCTCTTGACCGAGGCGGAGCATGCTTCGAACGTCCTTCCTTGGTTCCGCGTGGCCGAGATGACCGGATGTAAGATTCGCTATATCCCCCTTGATGAGAAAGGGCGTTTGTTGCCGGAAAATCTACGCAAAACCATCACAAAGAACACGAAAATCGTGTCTGTTGCGCATGTTACCAACGTCTTGGGATTCGTCGTTCCCGCCAAGGAACTCGCGAAGATTGCCCATGAATTCGGCGCCTTGTTCGTTCTTGATGGCGCCCAATCCGTCCCCCACATGAAGACCGATGTCCAGGATATCGATTGCGATTTCCTCGCCTTCAGCGGCCACAAGATGTGCGGTCCGACCGGGGTTGGCGTCCTCTATGGCAAATACGACCTTCTTTGCAAAATGGATCCCTTCATGACCGGAGGAGGAATGAACGCCAAATTCGACATGTGCGGCGAGGTCGGTTTCCTCGAGCCGCCTCTCCGCTTTGAAGCGGGGACTCAGCCCTTGGCGGAAATCCAAGGCTTGCAAGCCGCAATCCGTTACCTCCAAGGAATCGGCATGGACAACATCCACGCCCACGAAAGGGAACTCAAACGCTATGCCGTCGAGGCCTTGACGAAAACCGGCAAGGTCAAACTCTACAATGCCGAAAGCGAGTCGGGGATTCTCACCTTCAACATCGATGGCGTTTTCGCCCAAGATGCGGCGACCTTCCTCAACAGTCGCGGGATCGCTTGCCGCTCGGGCCAACATTGCGCAAAGATCCTCAACGATTTCTTGGGAACGATCGCGACCGTTCGCGCCTCGTTCTATCTCTACACGACGAAAAAGGATATCGACGCCTTGGCCGAGGCGGTCGCGTCCGGAGGAGATTATCTCGATGCCTACTTCTGTTGAACTGAACCCCATGATGATGCGAGAAATCATCATCGATCACTATAACGCCCCGCGCCACAAAAGCGCCTGCCCTTCCCCCGCGGAATATGAGACCACCCATTCCTCTTCCGTGAATTGCATCGACGACATCGATGTCTATTTGAAGCAGGAAAACGGCAAGATCGTCGATGCCCTTTGGCAAGGGACCGCCTGCGCCATCTCGACGGCCTCGACTGACATCCTTTGCGATCTTTTGATCGGCCACACGAAAGAAGAAGCGGAGAGCATCATCGCGGAATACACCAAGATGATCACGGGCAAAGAGGATTACGACGCATCGATTCTCGACGAGGCCATCGCGTTCGCCAACACCTATCGCCAGCCTTCTCGCATCCACTGCGCCACCATCGGCTGGGACGCTTTCCGCGAACTCCTCGAAAAGGAGGACGTCCATTCATGAGCCAAAACAAACCGGATGTCCTGAACGAAGAGTACAAATACGGTTTCCGCGACAAGGACGTCTCCATTTTCTCCACGGGCAAAGGCCTAAGCGAGGAAGTCGTCCGGGAAATCTCGAAAGCCAAAGACGAGCCGGAATGGATGCTCGAGTTCCGCCTCAAGGCCTACCGCCAGTTCCTCAAGATGCCCCTCCCCGATTTCGGGCCATCTCTTGAGGATGTCGACTTCGATTCCTTTACCTATTTCACGCGCGTCGCGGAAGGCGAGCATTCCTCTTGGGATGAGATTCCCGACACGGTGAAAGAGACGTTCCAGAAGCTCGGGATTCCCGAGGCGGAGCAGAAATACCTTTCGGGCGTCTCCACCCAATACGAATCCGAGGTCGTTTATCACAACATGCTGGAAGAGCTCAAGGAGAAGGGCGTCATCTTCCTTTCCAGCGACATGGGCCTCAAGCTTTTCCCCGATATTTTCCGGCAATACTTCGGGACGGTCATCCCGATTGCCGATAGCAAATTCAGCGCCCTCAACGGCGCCTGCTGGAGCGGGGGGTCGTTCATCTACGTCCCCAAAGGCGTCAAATTGGACAAGCCCCTCCAATCCTATTTCCGCATCAACAACCAAAAGACCGGTCAGTTCGAACGCACCCTCATCATCGCGGATGAAGGCGCGGACATCCATTACATCGAGGGATGCACCGCCCCGGTCTACAACAAGGAATCCTTGCACGTCGGCGTCGTTGAGATCGTCGTGAACAAAGGAGCCCACGTCCGTTACACCACGATCCAGAATTGGTCCACGAACATCCTGAACCTCGTCACCCAAAGGGCGAGAGTCGAGGAGAATGGCTTCATGGAATGGGTGGATGGCAACATCGGGTCGATGACCACGATGAAGTACCCGGCTTGCCTGTTGAAGGGTGACCATAGCCGCGGCTCGACCATCACGATCGCCGTCGGGAACCATGGCCAATACCAGGATAGCGGGGCCCGCATGATCCACATCGGCAAGGATACCTCGAGTTCCATCGTTTCCAAATCCGTCGTCCATCATGGCGGCGTCGCCAACTTCCGCGGGACCGTGCGCATGATGCCTGGGGCCACTGGAGCGAAGAGCCATGTCGAATGCGACACGTTGATTTTGGATTCCGATTCGAAATCCGACACGATCCCGAAGAACGAGATTCAGAACAACGACGCCTACATCGAGCACGAGGCGACGGTTTCCAAGATCGACCAAGAACAATTGTTCTATCTCATGAGCCGCGGTTTGACCGAGCAAGAAGCCACCCAGATGATCGTTATGGGCTTCATCGAGCCGTTCGCCAAAGAGCTCCCGATGGAATACGCAGTCGAGCTCAACCAACTCATCAAAATGGATATGTCTGGGTCCATCGGGTAAAAAGAAGGGACCCATGGATACGAATTTTGACGTCATTGTCGTCGGAGGCGGTCACGCGGGAGTCGAGGCCAGCCATGCTTGCGCGCGCCTTGGCATGCGCACTCTTTTGATCACGCTTCACAAGAACATGATTGGCAACATGCCTTGCAATCCCCATATCGGTGGCAGCGCGAAAGGCATCGTCGTGCGGGAAATCGACGCCCTCGGCGGCTTGATGGGCATCGCCGCAGACCATCGCCCCTTGCAAGTGAAAATGCTTAACACCGGCAAAGGGCCCGGCGTTCAGTGCCTGCGTACCCAGCAAGATAAACTAGGTTACCCTCGCTTTGTCCAAAGCCTTCTCGATGAAACCGAGAACCTCACGATCATCGAAGGGGAGGTGAAAAGCCTTCTTCATGATGAAAATCGCGTCTATGGGGTCTCTCTTTTTGGAACGGATTACCATGCGAAAGCGGTGATTCTCACCACGGGCACCTACATGGATAGCCGCATCATCTCCGGGCGTGATATCCATCCCGGGGGACCGGATGAGGAACCTGCTTCCCTTGGGCTCTCCGAGAATCTAAGGGAGATGGGGATCTCCTTGATCCGCCTCAAGACGGGCACGCCTCCTCGCCTCAAGAAATCGTCGATCGACTTTTCCCAAGGCGAGATCCAAGAAGGTTCCGATGAGCCTTTGGCCTTTTCCTATGGGACGAAAACGTTCATGCCGAAGGCGCAACAGCTGCCTTGCTATCTCATTTACGCCGGGGAAAAGACCATCGATATCGTGAAGGAACACCTTGGGGAATCCGCCGTCATGGATGGCACCATTCAAGGAACGGGGCCGCGTTATTGCCCCTCGTTCGAATCCAAGGTCGTTCGTTTCTCGGATAAGCCACGCCACCAGCTTTTCCTCGAGCCGGAATACGAAGATGGAGAATCCATCTATCTGCAAGGCTTCTCCACGGGCATGCCTCATGAAGTCCAAGAGGCGATGGTCCATTCCTTGCCGGGGCTGGAGCATGCCGAGATCCTCAAATGGGCATACCAGATCGAATACGACGCGATTCGCAGCCAAGAATTCGACGAGACGTTGCAAATCAAGAAATGGCCGGGCCTTTACATCGCCGGCCAGATTTGCGGCACCTCCGGATATGAAGAAGCCGCCGGCCTTGGCCTTATGGCCGGCATCAACGCCTCCCGCAAGATCATGGGCTTGTCCCCATTCGTCTTGAAACGGAACGAAGCATATATCGGGGTCATGATTGACGATCTCGTGACGAAAGGGACGGATGAGCCTTATCGTTTGCTTTCCTCTCGCGCGGAATATCGCCTGCTCCTCCGCCACGATAACGCGGACCTTCGCCTTTCGGGGTATGGTCATGAACTCGGCCTGCTGCCCGAGTGGCGTTACCAAGAATTCAAGGAGAAGTACGAACGGATTGAGAAGGCGATCGAGATCTTGTCGACGAACAACGTCTCCGATCGCGATGGGCTCAACGCCTATCTATCCGAAATGGGCTTCCCCCCGACGAGCGATGGCAAGAAAGGGATCGACCTCCTCCGCCGCCCACGCTTCACTTATCCGCGCATCGCGTCTCTCATGCAAGATGTCTTGGGGGATATTTCCTTGTCCCACGAGGATATCCTTGCCCTTGAAACGAAAGTAAAATACGAAGGCTATCTCATCAAGGAAGAGAAAGCCGCCAAGAAATTCGCGGAAGCCGAGGCCATGAGGCTTCCCCTTGATCTCGATTACCTGCACATGGATGGATTGCGCTTGGAAGCTAGGCAGAAGCTCGACGAGATTCGTCCTTCCTCGATCGGCCAGGCGAGCCGCATCGCCGGGGTCAACCCCGCGGACATCGCCATCTTGCTTCTCAACATGAAAAAGGAGAAACGCCTATGACTTACGAAGAACTCACCACCGCCGCCCAAGAGTATGGCGTTTCAATCACCCCCGAATTGCAAGCCAAGCTCGCGACCTATGCGAAACTCCTCAAGGAATGGAACGAGAAGATGAATCTCACTGCCATCGTCGAGGAGCCGGACGTGATCGAGAAGCATTTCCTTGATTCCTTGACCTGCGCCGCGGTTTTCGATTTTTCCGGAAAGAGCGTCGCGGACATCGGTTCGGGCGCCGGGTTCCCGGGCATCATCATCGCCTTGGCGTTCCCCTCCGCGAACGTCACCTTGATCGACGCCACAAAGAAGAAGTTCCTTTTTCTGGAAGAAGTGAAGAAAACCCTGCAAATCGAGAACCTAAACTTCCATATCGGCCGCGTCGAAGACATGAAAAACGAACGCGAATCCTTTGATTGCGTCACCTCGAGAGGCTTTGCCCAGATGAATATTTTCCTCGAGGTCGCGACGCCCCTTGTCAAGATGAACGGTACCGTCCTCGCGATGAAAGGGCCTCGCGGGGAAGAAGAGCTTTTCGCTTCCTTAAACGCCGAGAAGAAACTGAGCCTTCACTTGCGCAAGAAAAAGACAATCGTCTTGCCCGGGGGCGAGACGAGAATGAATTTCACCTTCGAGAAAACGGGAAGGACCCCTCCTCGCTTCCCTCGTCCTTGGGCGGAAATCGTAAAAAAGCCCCTCTAGGCAACTTGCGGAATCTGGAGGCTTCGGTACAATTTTCTTATGGCCAAGACCATTTCGATCGCGAATCAAAAAGGCGGAGTCGGCAAAACGACGACCGCCATCAATCTCTCGAGCGCCCTCGCTCATTTTTCGCGTAAGGTCCTGCTTGTCGACATGGACCCCCAAGGCAATGCCGGGCGGGGTCTTGGGATCGATATCACCGCGGTCCCCTTTTCGATTTACGATGCGCTTCTCGGGCAAGTCGGGATCGAGAAAACGATCGTTCATACCGCCTTCGACGGCCTGGACGTCATCCCCGCCAATCTGCGGCTCGCCTCTTTAGAAGCCTCGATGTATGCCCACCCGATGGAGAAGCCTTTCGGGTTGCTCAA
>JAEDJP010000060.1 GCA_016296285.1 Bacilli bacterium | reverse complement strand
AAGAAAGACCATGCCATCCTTTTCTTGACGGGATGCAATTTCTATCGCGTGTCCCTCAATGGATCCTTCCTTTCGTTTGGCCCCGCTCGCTCGAGCCATGGTTTTGCCCGTGTCGACGAGATCCCTTTGTGCCTCGAACAGGAAAGCAACCTTTTGCAAATCGAGGTCGTCGCATACCATTCGAAAACCTTCTATGGCCTCGATGAGCCGGGGTTCATGCAAGCAGAAGTCCGGGCAAGAAACGAGGTCCTCGCTTACACGGGGAAAGATTTCCTTGTTCGCAAATGGAACGAGAAATGCCGCAAGGTCATCCGCTACAGCTATCAACGCGGCTTTTCGGAAGCCTATGATTTTTCGCGCCCGCCCGCCTCGTGGGAAACGCCCGTCTTGGTCGAGGGGCGCATCCTTCAGCCGCGCAACGTCCATCAGGCGCGCTATGAGATTTTCGAGACGACGTTCCGCGAATCCGGGAAAGCCTTCGAGGAGAAAAAGGAAATCCCCGATGACCCGTGGCTTTGCTCTAAGGATTTCGCCACGTTCCCTTCTAGCGATTACGAGATGGATTCGTTCCGATACGGCCTTTCGCTTTCCTTCCGAAAAGAAGGTATCGGAGAAACGATGCAAGAAGGGGATTACGCGATCTATTCCCTCGCGGATTCCAAAACGGGGTTCGCGTGCTTGTCCTTGACCGCCCTTGAGGAGACCGAGGCGTATCTATTTTTCGACGAGATCGATCTTTTGATGGAACAAGGGGATCATCTCGAGATCAACTTCCGCCGCATCGGCTGCAACAACGCCATCGCTTTCCGAATCAAGAAGGGCCGTTTCTCTTTCCAGGGATTCGAGCCTTGCAGCGCGAAGTATTTCCGCCTCGTCGTGCGGAAGGGTGCCGTAAAAGACGTGAAAGTGTCCATGAGGGCTTATCAAAATCCCGACGCTCCCCGCCTTCGCGTTTCCTGCGGGGACCAAGAGATCGTCAAGATCGTGGAAGCCGCGCGCAACAACTTCGCCGCGAACGCCGTGGACGTCCTCACCGATTGCCCGAGCCGCGAACGCGCGGGCTGGCTCTGCGATTCGTTCTTCACCGGCAGGGCGGAACTCCTTTTCACGGGCGAGAACCTCGTCGAGGGGAATTTCCTCGAGAATTACCTCCATTTCTCCGCGGACATTCCCGCGGGCATGCTCCCCATGTGCTACCCCGCGGACAGCTACGATGGCAAATACATCCCGAACTGGTGTCTTTTCTATATCCTTGAGATCGCCGACCGGGCTGCGCGGGATCCCATGGACTCCCTCATCCCCAAGAGCAAGCAGAACGTCCTCGGCGTCCTCTCCTATCTCTCTCGCTACGAAAACGAGCTCGGGCTCCTCGAGAATCTCGAAAGCTGGGTGTTCGTCGAATGGAGCAAAGCCAACGATCCCGCCTTCCTCGAGGGGGTCAATTTCCCAAGCAACATGCTCTACGCCGCGGCCCTTTGCGAAGCGGGCAAGCTCTACGCCCGCCCGCGCCTGACCAAGAAGGCCGAGCGCCTGTTCGAAGCCATCCGCGCCCTCTCCTTCAACGGGGAATTCTTCGCGGACAACGCCATCCGGAAAGAGGGGAAACTCCAAAGGACGGAAAACTTCTCGGAGGCGTGCCAGTATTACGCCTTCTTCACGAAAACGGCCTCACGCCCCCGCTATCCGAAACTTTATAAAACCCTCAAGAACGAGTTCGGGGCCAAGCGAAACGCGAGCCTCGTCTATCCCCACGTCCACAAATCCAATGCCTTCATCGGCAATTTCCTGCGCCTCATGACCCTCGTCGAGAACGGGGACAAGAAGATGCTCAAGGACGAATGCATCGCCTATTTCTCCAAAATGGCCGACCTCACGGGATCCCTTTGGGAAATGGACGACCCGTGTTATTGCTCCCTCAACCACGGCTTCGCCTCCTACGTCGCGAACCTGCTTGTCGATTACCTGATCGGTTACGGGGGACGCCAAGGGAACGTCCTTCGTTTCTCCTCCCCCGCGGTCGACATCGACTGCCGCGTCGAGATCCCCCTCCAACGCGGGACGCTCGTCTATGAAAGAAAAGATGGCAAGAAGCGCATGACCTTCCCCGAAGGTTACTGCGTCATGGAGGTGCCCGGTGATTCGGATTGATGGCATCTCCTTCCGGAAGGATGGCAAGCCCTTCTTCCCCGTCATGGGGGAATACCAGTATTCCCGTTCTTTTCCCGCGAACTGGGAAAGAGACATGCGCAAGATGAAGGCTCTCGGGGTCAACGTCCTCGCCACCTATGCGTTCTGGATCCATCATGAGGAGATCGAGGGGGAATTCGATTTCGCGGGGCAAAAAGATCTCCGCGCGTTTTTGCTGACCGCCCAAAAGGTCGGCCTTCTCGTCTCGTTTCGCCTCGGCCCTTGGGTCCATGGGGAATGCCGCAACGGGGGATTCCCCGATTGGCTTCTAACGAAATCCTGCCGCCTCCGTTCCAACGACCCGGCCTATCTACGCCACGTCCGCCGCTATTTCGAAAAACTTTATGAGCAATGCGAGGGCCTCCTCGAGAAAGACGGCGGCCCCATCTTCGCCATCCAGATCGAAAACGAATATGCCCAATGGGGCAGGCAAGACGAGGCATATGGCGACGTCCATATCCGCGCCTTGGCCGCGATGCTCAAGGAAATCGGCTTCGACGTCCCCGTTTATCTCGCCACCGGATGGGGGGATGCCGCGACGGGGGATTGCCTTCCCGTCTATGGGGGCTATGCCGCGGGCCCTTGGGAAGATCATTTGAATCCTCTGCCGCCTCTAGAAGGATATCTCTTTTCCCCGAACCCGAACGATTCGCGCATTGGGAGCGACACCGGGGTCAAGGACGTCGATTTGTCGTCCAAGGTCGCGGGCATGCCCTTTGCCACGGTCGAACTCGGAACCGGGATCGAGGCGACGAGAAGAAGAAGACCCGCGCTCGCCCCGATCGATAGCTTTGCCATCGCCCTCACCCGCCTTGGCAGCGGAGTGTCCGCCCTCGGGTATTACGTCTTCCACGGGGGCATCCATCCAGACGGCAAGCTAACTACGATGCAGGAATACCGCAGGGAAGGCAATCTGGATGCCGGGTTCTATTGCGACCTCGCGGAGAAGGATTACGATTTCCAGGCCGCGATTTCATCCTATGGGAGGGTGCGCCCCGTCGGAAAATGCATCCACGTCCTCAATGAATTCGCGGTTTCTTTCGCGGACACGCTCCTTTCGTCCCACGCGATCTTCCCCACCCAAAACGCTTCGGACCCCGAAGACTTGACCTCTCCCCGCTTTGCTTTTCGGGGACGCGACGGGTCCGGTTTCCTGTTCCTTAACAATTTCTGCAGGGGTTATCCCCTCGCTCCCCATCCCCTTCGCGAATATCTCGCCCCTTTCGGGATCGCTGGTCCCGACCTCGAGGTCAAGGACGGGGATTTCGCGGTCCTGCCCACGAACGTCCGCCTCGGGCATGCCGATTGCCGCTTCAGCCTCGCGACCCCTTTCCTGACCCTGAACGGGAAGGACGTCTTTTTCGCGAAAACCCTCGGTTCCGCCCATTTCGAGGGCGACCCCCGCGATGCCCACCTCTTTTTCCTAACGAAAGAAGAAGCGAGCCATTGCTACCGCTTCGCCAAGGACGGGAAGGAATTCGCCCTCATCGCCGAAGCCGAGGCCTACCAAGGCGAAGACGGCATCCACCTCGAGGGGACGGGTACCTCCCTTTGCAAGCTCTACCCAGATGACCCTTCGTTTTTGCCTCATGCTCGGCGCGTCGGGGAAGAAGACGGCTTCGTCCTTTACGAGGTGAACTTCAAAACCGAACCCGTCCCGTTTTCCCTCGTTTCCGAGGGGAAAAAAGACGACAAGGCCTTCTATCGTCTGGATTTCCCTTCGCTTCCCAAAGGAGGGGATGTCGAAATCGAGATCCCGTTCGAAGGGGATCTCATCGAGATCTTCATCGATGGCAAAAAGGTCGACGACCGTTTCTATACCGGGATTCCCTATGCCCTTTGTCTGGCCCCCTATGGCCGCCCATCCTCCATCGAGATCGCCATCACCCCCCTGCGGGAAGACGAGCCCCGATATCTCGAAATCGTCCCGGAATACGAAAACGGGGTCGCCTGCTCCCTCAAGGGAATCAAGGCGACCCACCTGCGCGATATCACCCTTTAACGCTGGGCATTCCGCCACGCCCGCGGCGAAATCCCATAGACTTTCTTAAACGCGTTCGTGAAGGCGCTTTGGGATGAGAAATTAAGACGCATCGCGATGTCGAGGATCGAGGCGTCGGAATTGCTTAGAAGCATCGCCCCGTAGAAGATGCGGCTTTCGTTCAGGCATTCCACCATGGTCTTGCCCACGTATTTCTTGAATTCCCGGCACATGTGGCCGCGGGAATAATGAAGCTCTTTCACGATGTCCCCGATCGGCATGCGCAAGGTGCGTTCCGTGTTGAGGGATTGAAGAAATTTCCGGATCCATTCGGGATAAGGCTCCTTTTTGTCCCGCTTCGCCTCGAGATAGAGATCGAGGATGTTGCAAAGGACCACGGTGTGATGCCGGTCGAGGCGATCCATGTTGTCCTTGAGGTCGACGAGGTCGCAGGAAAGGGAACTCGCCATCTTTTCGAGGGATTCAAGAGACAGGCGCTCGCAAGGGACGACGATGGGGCCTTCCTCGTTCAGGATCTCTTCGTAGAGCCCCGGCTTCAGGAAGTCGCAGACCGCCTTGAATTTGTCCTTCATGCAATAGATGTCCCGGTGGAATTCCGGGGTGGGAGACGGGGGCGTTTCCCGGATCATCTCGTGGGTATCCCCCGGACGGAGGATCAAGAGTTCACGAAAGGCCGTCGTAGGGACTTTCACCCCGTTGACGACGTTCACGATTTCCCCGCTCAGGCAAAAGGTAAACTCAAAGAAAAGATGGCGGTGCTTTTCGATATCACGATTATATAAAAAGGACGTGAAAGGCGAAGAGGATATCGTTTCGGACGTATATTCCTGAAATGTGCTTTTTCTTGATTCCATTTTCTAAATAATACCCACGTTTTGGGCCTTTTTCATCAAGAATCCGAAAAAATTGGATTGAGTGGCGAAAAAGGCGACCTTATGTAAGCGCTTTACTGCCATGCTAAAAATTTGTAAGTATACGTAAACGGAGCGATAGTTTTCCTCACGCGTGCAGGGATATCATGGTGCTAACATCGAAGAAGCCCTTTTGCCTCTTTGTGAATGTTATGAATCCGAAAACGCGCCAGTTTCTCGCAACGTCGCTCGCCTTGTCGGTTTTGCCGTTCGGTTTTTCCGCGGACATCACGGCCGAGGCTTCCCTCAATCACGCGGGGAAAGCGACCGCGGTCGTGTCGGTTCGAAGCGACCTCGCTTATGACGCCTTTTCCGAACGCGCGGAAGCCAAAGCGCGCGATTTTTGCATGCTGTCGGGCTACAAAGACGCCGTGACGATCAAATCCATCCATCCGATCGAGGATGGCTATGACCTCGACATGTCCCTTCGCCGCCTCGACAAGGTGAAGATGCAAGGGACGTTCCTCTTTGGCGAATTCTCCTCCTTCGGAACCGAGGGAAGCGAGGCAAGGAAAGCGATCGAGAACGCCGCCCGCGGCAACATCGAAACCGTCTGCGGGGCTTATGTCGACGGGAGTTACGCGACGATGAAAGTGAGCCGCGACACGCGGGTCAAGATTTCCCCGAAAACGCCGGGGGAAGAAGAAGTGCCTCTCGCGGATTTCCTGGCCGCCTCCGCGGCTGCCAAATCCGCGGACACCATGCTTTTCTATCGCGCCTTCGACACGGATTGCGTCACGAAGATCACCTTGAAAATACCCGGTAAAGTCGCCTATATCGGCGGAGAAGGCATTCGCGCCTTGAGCCAGGACAAACTGGAACTCACCCCCGTGTCGATTCCCGTCACCATCACGAAAACCATCACCTTCATCGATGAAAACGGCGTCGAAAAGACGACGACCGAGGTCAAGAAGAAAGACGATGCGAAAGGGTTCGCCGGCTATTTCGTTTATCGCGAATCCCTGAGCCCCGTCGCCCTTGGCTTCCTCATCGCCGGGGCCGCTCTCCTTGCCGGGGGTATCGCGGCCGCAAGCGTCTATTTCGTCCGCCTCGGGAAGAAGGAAATCGCAAAGAAGGAGGCCGCGCAATGACGGATATCGCCCGCAACCGCCCCGCGAAGAAGCCCAGCGCCTTCCTTGAGGGGGTCAAGGCCTTCTCCCGCAGCAAGAAGGTGCAGACGGCCAAGAAGCACTGGATGCTCTACCTTCTCGTCCTCCCCGCCGTGGTCATGGTCGCCATTTTCTGCTACGCCCCGATGGCGGGTCTCATCATCGCCTTCCAGGATTTTCGCCTCGAGGATGGCCTTTTCGGCAGCGAATTCGTCGGGCTCAAGGTGTTTGAGCAAATCCTCTTCGACCCGTCTTCCGCCTCGTTCCTCGAATTCCGAAACACGGTCTTCATCTCCCTCATCCGCATCGCCACGAACTTCCCGATCATCTTGATATTCACCCTTCTCCTCCACGAGATCGGCCGCAAGAAGGTCCGCAGCGTCGTCCAGGCGGTTTCCTACATCCCGTTCTTCATCTCGTGGATTTCCGTCGGCGGCATGGCTTACAACCTCCTCGCCCTCGATGGGGGCCTCCTCAACGACATCATCGTCTTCTTCGGCGGGAAGCCCGTCGCGTTCTACAACGAGCCCAGATATTGGTGGGCCATCCTCTCGATCTCGAGCCTCTGGAAAGGCATGGGTTGGGCGACCCTCATCTACATGTCCGGCCTCGGGGCCATCAACCAAGAGCTTTACGATGCCTGCAAGATCGACGGCGGGGGCCGCTTCCGCCAGATGATCCACGTGACCCTCCCGGGCCTCATGAACGTCATCGTCCTCCAGCTCATCCTCGACGTCGGGGGCATCATGTCCGACAACTACGACATGATCCTCGCGATGATCAACGGATCCCAGTCCCTCGGGGACGTCACGAGGGTCGTCGGCACCCTCGAGTTCGACGCGATCGTCCAGGGGTCCCAGTATTCCCGCGCGACGGCCTATAGCCTCGTCCGCGGCCTCATCGGCATGGTTTTGGTGCTTCTCGCGAACAAGCTCGCGAAGAAGACCGACAGCGAGGGCATCCTATGACGCGCATGGCCAAGAAACCCATCAAACGGAAACCGGTGTCCCCGTTTGCTATCGTCAACGGCATCCTCATGTTCTTCGTGTGCCTTGCCTGCCTCTTGCCGTTTTGGGTCATCCTCACGAGTTCCCTCTCGACGAATTCGCTTTTGCAGAAAAACGGCGTCTCGGTCTTCTTCCAGGGCTTCACCTTCGAAGGCTATCGCTTCCTCTTCTCGATGAGCGATCTCTTCCTCCATTCCCTCGGGGTGTCCTTGGCTGTCTCGTTTGCTTCCGCCCTCATCTCGGTCCTCGTCTGCACCGCGGCCGCCTACGTCCTATCGAAGAAGTACTTGCCCGGGCGCAAGTTCCTGAACGTGTTCTTCATGGTCACGATGTTCTTTTCCGGGGGCACGATCCCGACGTACCTCATCATCCGCGGCATCGGCATTTACGACACGATCTGGGCCCTCATCCTCCCGGGGGCGGTCTCGACCTACAGCATCCTCATC